>CAXUOL010000014.1:0-32312 GCA_964252435.1 uncultured Nostoc sp. | reverse complement strand
ACAGAATACCTTTCCTGTATTCTGGCTCCTGACTCCTGAATTCTATTTCGATAAAGTTATTTATAAACAAGAGCAAAAATTTACATCGGAATTTCAATGATAAATTCTGTACCCTCTCCTGGTGCGGAAATACAGCTTAACTGACCCCCATGTTTTTCAACCACAATCGAATAGCTAGTTGACAATCCCAAGCCTGTACCACTACCTACTGATTTTGTCGTAAAAAATGGATTAAATATCTGGTTTTGCACGGACTTGCTCATCCCTATACCATTATCTGCAATGCGGATTAGTACCTTTTTGCTTTCGGTTAATTCTGTCTGAATTATAATAGTTGGTTGGCAATTTTTATTTGATATTTCTAAGGCATCAATGGCATTATTGATAATGTTCATAAATGCTTGATTGAGTGCAGATGCATAACAATTAACTAAAGGGAGTTGACCATATTTTTGAATAATTGCAATCTTGGAATGTTGATTATTCTTCTGAAGTCGATGCTGCAAAATTAACAGTGTGCTATCAAGACCGGAGTGAATGTCTACAGGTTTGATTTCTGATTCATCCAAACGGGAAAAATTTCGCAATGACAGCACAATTTGACAGATGCGATCTGCTCCTACCTTCATCGACGATAAGAGCTTTTGTAAATCGTTAACTAGAAATTCCAGTTCCATATCTGCTATTTTTTTGGCAATCTCTGGCAATGGTTGCGGATAAAGTTGCTGATATAAATTATTTAATTCAATTAAGGATGCAACGTATTCACTTGCTGGTTTTAAGTTGCCATAGATGAAATTAATCGGATTATTAATTTCATGAGCAATTCCAGCAACTAGCTGTCCTAAACCAGACATTTTTTCTGATTGAATTAGTTGGGCTTGAGTCGAGTAAAGTTTCTCCAGTGTTGATTCTAGCTGAGTAGCCTTTTGGGTTATTTCCTGGGTGCGTTCTTCTACTTTTCGCTCCAGAGTGTGGGAATATTCCTCTAATTGGCGATAAAGTTGAGCATTTTCTAGGGAGATAGCTGCTTGACTGGTGAGAAGTTTGAGAACTTGTAGGCGATCGCTCGTAAACGCTCCCACTGTCAGGTTATTTTCTAGGTATAAAATGCCAATCAACTTGCCTTGATTGAGAATTGGCGCACAGATAATACTCTTGGGTGAGTGGCGCAGAATATAGGGATCAGCCGCTAGGGTTGGCTCAACTAGTGCATTATCAATCACAGCCAAGGTGAGGGTATTTTTGACCCGATTGATTAGGGTAACAGGTACTGTTTGATGATCCTCAAAGGACAGTGAGAGTGCATCCGCACCATTACGCGATCGCAAGACAATGGTAGGCTGTTCGAGTTGAGAGAATGCCTCAATTACCCAGCGATCATCGCCTGAAGGCATCAGCAGAGCAGATTTATCAGCTCCCGCATTTTTGAGTATGACCTCAAGTAGAATCGAGAGTAATTTCTCCAACTCAATTTCACTCGACAGTGATTGAGAAGCTTTAAGAATAGTTGCCAGATCGAGGGCTTCTAAGAGGCTAGTATTACTAACGATGGAACTTTGAATCGTCTGTGAGAAGACAGGAATCATCGTTTCCGTGGGTGTGAAAGATGGTTGCTGTTTTTGGAGAATTGCTAGGATTAGTAGGGGATAGCGGGTTTCTAAATCGATAGCTTTGGCTTTTGCTCCCCAACGGGTGTAACAATAGTAGGCTTCGGTCATGTAGACTTGAGCGATTTTTTCTTTGCCCCAATCGAGATAAAATTTGGCGGCGAGTTCGTTGGCTAATGCTTCTTCGTTGAGGTATTGATTTTCTTTGGCGAGTTGAATGGCGCGATCGTAAAGAGCGATCGCCTCTGGATATTTCTTCAGTATCCGATGTTGTTCTGCTTCTACCAGTAGAAACTTATGTTGGTAATTGCTTGGGGCGTAAAAAGCCCAGTTCTTCAGTTTTTTCTGATTCGCTTTGACCTGCTTGAGGAGTTGCTGACGTTCTGAAGATGAGACTTTTGGATAAACAGCCAACCGCGACAGAGATTCATAAAAGTAATGTAGGACTGTCTGCAATGATGATACACTAGCATCAAGATAAATTTTTGCTACCTTCGCTTTTTCAACAGCTTCAGCATACTCCTCAAACAAGTAATGTAAGTATTGTTGGTGAACATAGCTTGTGAACAACCCTAAGTGATCTTTGGTGGCTTGCTGCATAGGAATTACTTCGGCAGCTTGATAACTTTCCCCCGACAAGATGCTGGGATTGTTGGTATGACCCAGAAGATTTAAGGTAACTTGATGATGAAGTTGTAGGTAAATTGAGCCATTTTTCTGGTTCAATGAGGCGATCTCTGATAGTAGCGATCGCATTGTTTGTTCCGTGTCGCTCAAGTGTTTTCCTGTACAATACTGGTTGTAAGAATACATACCCGCCGCCCAAGTTGCATATTCTACATCTCCTGTTTCTAGCCCTGTTTGGTAAGCCTCTAACAGCAAGGGAATGCTGTCTTTTACAGGTTCGCGCCAATGGCTGATTAAGATACAGTTTATGAAGAGGGTTTGTGCCTTTGAATCAGTGGCGTTGAAACGCTCTAACACTTGCAAAGCCAATTGCCCAAACTGATAACCCGCTTCAATATCCATCACCACACCGCAAAGAATCATTCCATACCAAGCGTAGGCAACGGCTGAAAGGGCGGTATTACCGTAGCGAACCGATAAATTAATCCGTTCAAAGACGAATAGCGGCATCAACTGTGGAGCGCAGACATAAGTCGCAGATGCCGCACTTGATAAAATTCGCATGATCGCCAGCGCCTTGGGATTGCTCATCTTGGGTAAGTCGATCAACTCTGCTGTTTTTTTATTACCCAAGATCAGCTTTGTTTTCGCTAATCTCAACAAGCCATCGATTTTGGTGGGTTGTTTGGGAAGTTTAAGTCCCAACTGCTGTAGTACATTTAGGGCAATAGAAACAGCCTCCTGCATCTGGTTTTGAGCAATATGAGACAATATTTTAGTCTCGTAGGCACTAACTTGATCGAGTAAATTTCTGGCATTTTGCAAAATTGAGGCAATTAATCGATCTGTTTGCTCAAATTGGTGGGATATGTAAGCGACTCCAGCGCCTAAATCATACAGTGCCAAGGTCAAGGGATAGTTCTCTTGCCATTTTGTATCTGGTAGTCGATCAATGCCTTTGCTCACAAACATGAAGGCGGCATCAAAGGCGGCAGCAGCTTTAGCGGCTTTGCCTGCCTGTAAGTTGAGGGTGGCAAATTCATAGCGGGCGTGAGGTTCGGTAATTAACTCGGCGGCTAAGTTAAAATGACCGACAATATCAAAAATTCTTTCCTGACGCTGGGTTTCGCTACTGTTGCGAAGTAGCAATGTAGCGATTTCTAGATGGGTAATTTGTTTTTGGTGATCAGGAATCAGAGAATAAGCAGCTTGCTGAATGCGATCGTGCAAAAACCGATAAGTCGGATTTGCTGCGGCATCAGAAACCGATGCACTATCAGATTGAATAAAAAACTTATAGATTTCCGTATTTGGAATAATCAACCCTTCTTGCAAAGCTTTCCATAAATCAGCCGCCGTTGCTTCTAATGATTGTTCTGAAACGATCGCCAGCGTATTCAAATCAAATTGTGCCCCAATACAAGCCGCTAGTTTCAGAACATTCTGAGTCTGGTTTGGCAACTTTTGCAATTGCAGTGCCATAAACTCCACCACATCATCGGTAAGCGCTAAGGCTCTGACTTGAGCGATATCACACTGCCAATATCGTGTTTTTGAGTCAAAACTAATCTGTCCATCTTCATACAATGCTTTCAGAAATTGCGTGGCAAAAAAAGGATTGCCTTTCGTTTTTTTTACCACCAATTCCGTTAATGGTTGAGCTAGGGATAACTTGCAATTTAGCGTATCTGCCACCAACTGATTCATATCTGCTAAACTTAACGATTGCAGCGTAATGGTATTAACTACTGCCCCAGTTTTGACGATCTCATCTACAGTAAGAATGAATGGATGAGCCGGTGATATTTCATTATCCCGATACGCACCCAAGATTAATAAATATCCGGTTCCTTGCATCAACAATTGCAGCAATTTTAGCGATGCGGAATCTGCCCACTGTAAGTCATCTAAAAACATCACTAAGGGATGTTCTTGGCTTGTGAAGATTTGCACAAATTTCTGCATCAGCAGATTGAAGCGATTTTGAGCAGCAGTTCCCGATAGTTCTGTGACTGGGGGCTGTTTGCCGATAATCCGCTCTAATGATGGAATGACATCAATTAAAACTTGTCCATTTTCTCCAACGGCTTCGAGAATCTTAGTTTTCCAGGTTTGTAGTTGTGCATCTGATTCTGAAAGTAATTGCCCCATTAAGTCTCGGAAGGCTTGGACAAAGGCGCTAAAGGGAATATTGCGCCCAAACTGGTCGTATTTGCCTTTGATAAAGTAACCACGTTGGCGAACAATGGGTTTATGAACTTCATTGACAACGGCAGTTTTTCCAATGCCAGAAAAACCTGCTACTAGCATCATTTCCGTTGCCCCAAGACTGACTTTTTCAAATGCTTGGAGGAGGGTTTGAACCTCCATGTCTCGACCATAGAGTTTTTCGGGGATGGTAAAGCGATCGCTAATGTCTCGCTCTCCTAATGTAAAATATTCAATGTTTCCGGTGGCTTTTAATTGACTTAGACAAATTTCTAAATCATGCTTGATTCCTAATGCACTTTGATAGCGGTTTTCGGCATTTTTATTGATTAATTTACTAATAATTTCAGATAGAAATAACGGAATATTAGGATTTATTTGATGGATTTGAATGGGAGTTTTTGCCAAGTGGCAATGTACCAACTCCATCGGATCGTCGGAGATAAATGGTAATTGTCCCGTGAGTAATTCATAAAAAGTGACACCTAATGAGTAGAAGTCACTGCGGTAATCAATCCCCCGATTCATCCGTCCAGTTTGCTCTGGCGAAAGATAGGCAAGTGTGCCTTCTAGAGCATTGGCATTTTGGATATTTTGCGTTTCTCGTGGTAGCAGAGATGCAATACTAAAGTCGATTAATTTAACTTGTTTGGTTTCAGGATTAATTAAAATATTGGCGGGTTTAATATCTTTATGAATAATGCGATCGCGGTAGAGTATATCTAAGGTATTGCATAGTGCGATCGCTATTTCTAAAAACTGTTGTAGAGACGCTATATATCGCGTCTCTGGTGAGGTAAAATAATTTTTGAGAGAAATCCCCCCAAAGTCTTCCATCACCAGCGCATAGCCATTCTGATACGCCTCCAGGCTGTAGGTTTGGATGATTAGCGGTGAGTTGAGATTTTTAGCTATGGTGTACTGATTACGAAACGACAAGAGTTCGCCCAAACTCGGATAAGGATTTTTCAGCAGTTTAATGACTATCGGTAATGAGTCAGTTTCCCGATTCCCTCGATAAACTAGGGTTCTGGAACCATTGTAAAGTAAATCATAGATACGATATCCGGGAATACTGACAAGAGTGTTAACCATATTGTGCTCATTTTTAATACTCCAGATTTAGTATTCCCGGATATATGCAGTTGTTTACCAACAACAGCAAAAGTTTATAGTGGAATTTCAATGATAAATTCTGTACCCTTACCCAGAATAGAGTTACAATCCAATTTGCCGCCGTGGGTTTGTTCAACGATAGACTTGGCGATCGCCAATCCTAATCCTGTGCCTTTACCGACAGCTTTCGTAGTAAATAAATGATCAAAAATCTTTGATTTGACTTGTTCAATCATCCCCTGACCATTATCAGTAATGGCAATTTTTACTCTTTCATTTTCGACTGAGGTTGTAATTGTAATGCAGTTATAATTGGATTTAATTTCCTCAAATCTGCGTCCGTGATTAGATTCTTCTAATGCATCAATGGCATTTGCTAGCAAGTTCATAAATACCTGATTTAATTGACCAGGGAAACATTCTACTTGAGGTAAATCACCATAGTTAGTGACAACTTCAATTAATGGACGTTGTTCATTCGCCTTGAGACGATGTTTGAGAATGAGAATAGTGCTATCAATGCCTTGGTGAATGTTAAATGGCACTTTGTAGTCTTGATCGGCACGAGAGAAAGTGCGGAGACTGGTGCTGATATTCTGAAGGCGATCGCAAGCCATTGTCATGGAGTCAAGTATTTTTGGTAAGTCTGATAAGCTATATTCCAAGTCGATTTCTTCGGCATGGTCAATAATTTCCTCACTCTGGTTGGGTAAACTTGATTGATATAGTTTCAAGTGTTCAACGATATCTGCAACAGTGGGTTTAGCAAGTTTTAGACTAGCAGCAATAAAGCCCAAAGGATTATTCATTTCGTGAGCGACACCAGCAACTAAATTGCCCAAAGCAGACATCTTTTCACTTTGGACAATTTGTAATTGGGCATTTTGCAAATCGTTCAATGTCTGTTCTAATAAGAGTGATTTTTGCTGTTCTCGCTCATACAGTCGCGCATTTTCTAAAGAAATGGCGGCTTGAGTGCAGAGGAGATTTAGTAGTTCAACGCGTTCGCTCGTGAACGCCCCTGTGGTTAAATTGTTTTCTAAGTACAACACCCCCAGCAACTTACCTTGATGTAAAATCGGGCTGCACAAGATACTCTTGGGCTGATATTGCACAATGTAGGGGTCATGAATTAATTGCGGATATACACTAGCATCAATAATCACTACTGATTGTAAGCTGCGTTTAACAGTATTAACTAAGCCAACTGGCACATCGATAGATTCTTCAACAGGCTGCTGGTTGAGCAATGTGCCAAAAAAATCAACTTTGGTGTTTTCATTTGCTAATGCCCGAATCACTAATTTCTCTGACTCCATAAGCATTAACACGCACTTATCGGCTCCCCCATTTTCGATGACGATAGAAAGCAATGATGAAAGCAGTTTTTCAAATTCAATTTCGCAAGAGATAGTTTGAGAAGCTTTGAGAATTGCAACTAAATCTAAAGCCACAGAGACACTGCTACTGCTGGATGTGGCGGAACTGGTGGGGGTAACAGTTCCCAAGGGGAAGATAGTTTCGTTAGTGGAGAAGGGAGAATGTGTTTGCTGTAAAATGGGGGCGAGGAGTTGGGGATAGCGTCTTTCCAAGTCGGCGACTTTGGCTTTCGCACCCCAGCGAGCATAGCCGTAGTAGGCTTCAATCATATAGTTTTGAGCAATGCGCTGTTTGCCCCAGTTGAGATAAAATTTAGCGGCAAGTTCGTTGGCAAGGCTCTCTTCTTGGATATAACCGTGTTCTTGAGCCAGAGCAATGGCGCGATCGTACAAGTCGATCGCCTCAGCCTTGTTGCCCAAAATGTGCTGCCGTTGTGCTTCGATCAAATGAAATTTATGCAAATAATTAGCTGGAGCGTGACTTGCCCATTGTTCCAAGCGGTCTTGATTGACAGCTACTTTTTGCAGAATGACTGACTGTTCAGCTGGCGCGGCATCAGCGTAGTTTGCCAGCTGCGCCAACGACTGGTAGAAGTTCAATAAAGGCACCAGCGGCATCCCCACAGCACTATCCAAAAGTTCTTCCGCTTTTTGTGCCTCCTCCATTGCCTTTTGGTAGTCCTGAAATAAGACACTCAGCATCAGTTTGTTGGTGTATAGATGGCAAATTGCGTATAGATCGTGATTTCTCACATGAACCGGTAGCATGACAGTCTCATCATACTGTTGCCCCATCAGGCGATCGGGACTTGTCGCATCTGAGAGCAGATTAAGCACCGCTTGATAACAAATGGCATGAGAATAAGCTGGTATTTCTTGATGAGTTTGATGCACCAATTGATGACGCACAGCCATTTCTTTCTCAAGCTCTTCTAAGGGTGTACCCGCTAGATATTTGCTGAATGAAAGTATAGCAATAGACCAGGCAGCGTGTTCTATATCCCCACATTCTAAGCCAGCAGAATAGGCTTCTTGTAAAAAGCTGAATGTCTCTTTGATGGGCTGTTTCCAATGCTTAATAAAATAGTTAAAAACATATAATATACTGCTCTTTACTTCTCGAATATTCCAACGGTGTAATAAACTCATGGCGAGTTGACCAAATTGATATCCAGTATCAATATCTCCGATCTTTCCACATAAGATAACTCCATACAAGGCATAGGCAAAAGGAGAAAGGGCAGCATTCCCGAACCTAATCGATAACTCAACCTTGGTTAAAATAACCAGCGGCACGAGCTGGGGAAAAGAATTAAAAAGAACTGGAATAATCGCAAATAGAATTTGCATGATTGCCAATGATTTAGGATCGGTCATTTTGTCAAGATTGACTAAATCCTCAATCCGTTTTTCCGCTAAATGTAATGCAATCTGTTGTAATTTGTGTTGAATGTCTTGTGGAGAGGGTTGATTGGGTAGTTCTACACCGAGGGTTTGCAACACACTCATGGCAGTTTGCATCACTTTCTCATTTCTACCCTGGGCAGCGTATGCCTGAATTTGAGTCTGATAGGATTTGACCCGATCTAAAGAATGATGAGTATTGCTAAATACAGCCTGGATGAATTGCTGCATAGACTCAAAGTGTCCTAGCAGACAGGCAACTTCGCCAGCCCGTTCGTGGAGCGTCAATGCCAGATCGTACTGAACTTGCCAGCATTCGGGTGCTAATAAATTTATCCCGATCTGGAAATAGCTGAATGCAGGTTGATATGCGATCGCATTTTTTGCTTTTTGCCCAGCCATTAAATTCAAAGAAGCCAGTTTTGCCTTTTCTAGCGACTGATCGATCAGAGGAATTCCTAAATTCAAATGGTTAACGATTTCAAAAATATTGGCTTCTAGACTGTTATCTTCCACATTTTGTAATAGCAATTGACCAATCTGAAGATGAGTAATTTGCTTTTGGTCGTCAGGAATTAGAGAATAGGCAGCTTGCTGTACTCTGTCATGGATAAATTTGTATGTAACAGTATCTTGATTTTCTGGAGTACCTGCTTTAGTTTCTTGTCCAACATAAAACTTATAAACATCACCAATTGGTAAAATCAACCCTTCTTGTAATGCTTTCCACAAACTAGCAGCCGTTTCAATTTGCGATTGTTCCGAAACAATCGCCAAAGTTGCTAAATCAAATTGATTGCCAATACAAGCAGCTAACTGCAATATCTGTTGAGTTGATGGCGGTAGTTTTCCTAACTGCAATGCCATAAAGGTAACAACGTCATCTGTAACTGCTTGAGTAGTTACTTGTGCAATGTCAAATTGCCAAAAACCTAACTCAATATCAAATTGAATGAGATTTTCTTGATGCAAAGCTTTGAGAAATTGGGTGGCAAAAAACGGATTACCTTTGGTTTTTTGATAAATTAATACAGAAAGATTCCATGCCAAATCTGCTGTACATTTAAGGGTATCAGCAACTAAATTATTTACTTGCACTTGACTCAATGGTGCTAAAGTAATCGTATTAATCGTTGCTTGTGATTTAGCAATTTGATTCCAAGTCAATATTAATGGATGTGCGGCGTGGACTTCGTTATCGCGATATGCACCAATAATGAAAAGATGACCTGCATCAGCCATTAATATCTGCATTAAATTTAGTGATGCCGAATCTGCCCATTGCAAATCATCTAAAAACATTACTAATGGATGTTCTACGCTGGCAAAGACTTGGGTAAATTTTTGAAATAATAAGTTAAATCGATTTTGTCCTGCCGTTCCTGATAACTCTATGGCAGGTGGTTGTTGACCAATAATTATTTCTAATTCTGGTATGACTTCAATAATTACCCGTCCATTTTCTCCAACAGCATCTAATATTTTGTTTTTCCATTGCTCTAGTTGGATATCACTTAGAGTTAACAATTGTGCTATTAAATCTCGAAATGCTTGTACAAAGGCACTAAAGGGAATATTGCGTTGAAATTGGTCAAATTTGCCTTTGATAAAATAACCGCGTTGGCGCACAATCGGTTTATGAACTTCGTTGACGACTGCTGTTTTCCCAATTCCCGAAAAGCCGGCAACCAACATCATTTCGGTTGCACCAAGACTGACTCTTTCAAATGCTTGGAGCAGGATTTTTACTTCGGTTTCTCTGCCATAGAGTTTATCAGGAATAATGAAGCGATCGCACACATCCCTTTGCCCAATTTCAAAACTCTCAATCGAACCCGTTTCTTGTAGCTGATGTAAACAATTTTCTAAATCAAACTTCAGTCCCAAAGCACTTTGATATCTCTCTTCAGCATTCTTCGCCATCAATTTCATGACGATATCTGAAATTACCTGTGGAATCTCTTTCTTGTTTGCTAATGCAATCGGGATTTTGGCAATATGGCAATGTAATAATTCCATTGCATCGTTCGATGAAAATGGTAATTTTCCTGTAAGTAATTCGTAGAAAGTTATACCAACAGAATAAAAATCAGTCCGGTAATCAATCCCCCGATTCATTCTGCCTGTTTGTTCTGGAGAAATATAAGCCAATGTCCCTTCTAAGACATTGAGATTGATGAGAGTTTGAGTTTCTCTTGGTAGGAGTGATGCAATGCTAAAGTCAATTAATTTAACTTGTTTGGTTTCAGGATTGATTAATATATTGCTGGGTTTAATATCTTTATGAATAATGCGTTCTTTGTAGAGTATATTTAAGGTATTGCACAGAGCGATCGCAATTTGTAAAAATTCATTTAGAGATACGTCATTATTGTTGGCGAAATAATCCTTAAGGGAAATTCCGCCAAAGTCTTCCATTACTAACATATAGCCATTTTGGTAAGGTTCGAGGCTATAAGTTTGGATGATTCCCGGATAGTTGAGATTTTTGGCGATAGTATATTGATTGCGAAATTGTACTAGTTCGCTAAAGCTGGGGTAAGGATTCTTCAACAGCTTGATTACCACTGGTAATGAGTTAATCTTTTGATACCCCCGATAAACCAGAGTTCGAGAACCTTTATAGAGTTCTTCAGTGATTTCATATCCGGAAATATTTACAATAGTGCTAACCATATTCCTAAATCCTGACAAGTTCTGGATTTAGTATTCCCAGATATATCAACTTTTTGATAAACAAGAGAAAAATTTTACACTGGAATTTTAATGATAAATTCTGTTCCTTCACTTGAAACAGATTTGCAACTCAATTTTCCGCCGTGGGTTGATTCGATGATTTGTCGGGCGATCGCCAACCCCAACCCTGTGCCTTTACCAACAGCTTTTGTAGTAAATAAATGGTCAAATATTTTTGATTTCACTTGTTCGTTCATGCCCTGACCATTATCAGCAATAGCAATTGTTGCCTGGTTATTTTCGACTGAAGTTGTAATTTTAATGCAGTTAGGATTGGATTTAATTTCCTCAAAACTGCGTCCGGTGTTAGATTCTTCTAAAGCATCAATGGCATTGGCTAAGATATTCATAAATACCTGATTTAATTGCCCAGGGAAGCATTCTATTTGAGGTAAATTACCGTAATTTGTGACAACCTCAATAGCTGGACGTTGTTCATTAGCCTTGAGACGATGTTTGAGAATTAAAATCGTGCTATCAATGCCTTGGTGGATATTGAAAGGCACTTTGTAATCTTGGTCAGCACGAGAAAAAGTTCTTAAACTAGTACTGATATTTTTTAGCCTGTCGCACGCCATAGACATAGAATCAATCATCTTGGGCAAGTCTTTCAAACTATAATCCAAGTCGATTTCTTCGGCGTGTTCAAAAATTTCTTCACTTTTGTTGAGGAAACTTGATTGATAGAGTTTCAAGTGTTCAAAAATATCAGTTAGAGTGGGTTTAGCTTGTTTTAGACTGGCAGCAATGAAACCCAAAGGATTATTCATTTCGTGAGCCACACCAGCAACTAAATTACCCAGTGCAGACATCTTTTCACTTTGGATCATTTGTAATTGTGCTTGTTGCAGGTCTTGTAATGCTTGTTGTGACTGCTGATAAAGTCGGGCATTTTCTAGGGAAATTGCTGCTTGGGAAGAAAGTAGATTGATCACTTGTAGACGTTCGCTAGTAAATACCCCGCTTGTGAGTTGATTTTCTAGGTAGAGAATAGCAACTAAATGCCCTTGATTAATAATTGGTGTGCATAATACACTTTTTGGGTGATGCTCTAGCATATATTCCCCAATCACCCCAGAAATATCTGTTTGGCAATTATCTATGACGATGGGTTTTTGAGTATTCTTGACATAATTGATAATTTTACTGGGGATATCTTGACAATTGTCTATTAGTTGTGTGCTTAGGCAAGTTTGTATTTGATCGGGGGAATTGTCTTGATGGTTAATCAAGGTAATTGCTCGGACTTGCCAAGTATCATCTTGGGGGAGAATGAGGACGGATTTTTTCGCACCGGAATTTTCGAGGATGATGTGGGTGAGACTGGCGATCAGTTGATCTAATTCGATGCTGCTAGAAATAGTTTGAGCAGCTTTGAGGATAGAAGTAAAATCTAGGACATTATAAATACTGGTGCTACCTGTGGTCGAAGTGCGAGTGGATGAAGAAGTTGCAAGAAAGGCGATCGTTTCTTTTGGGTTGAGGTTGATTTGTTGCTGTTGTAGGATGGTTTGCAGTAGTTGGGGATAGGTTTTTTCTAAGTGATTCACCTTGGCTTTTGCTCCCCAACGGGCATAGCAATAGTAAGCTTCTTGCATATATCCTTGGGCGACTTTTTCTTTGCCCCAGTCGAGGTAGAATTTAGCTGCAAGTTCATTAGCTAATGCTTCTTCTTGAATATATTCGTTTTTCTTGGCTCCAGATATGGCGCGATCGTAGTAATCCCCTGCTTCATAGGGTTGTCCTAAAACTCGACATTTTTCCGCTTCTACCAAATCAACCTTATGCTGGTGATTCATCGGGGCATGGTGCGCCCATTCCCAAAGTTTTTTTTGATTTACCTTAATAAGTTCAAGGGTATTTTGCTGCTCTAATTCTGAAGAGTTAAAAAATACAGCTAAATTTGCCAGAGACTCGTAATAGTAAAAAACAGGAACAATCGCTTGCCCCAATACACCGCCAATATATTTGGCGGCAACAGTAGAAAAATCTACTGCCAAAGAGTATTCTCCAAATAAAAAGCAGAGTATGAGTTTGTGCAAGTATATACAATGAAGGACTTGTATGCTGTTTTCTGTTTGATGCTTTGGTAATAATTCTTCTTCGTTAAAGGCTTCACCAATTAAATAGCAAGAATTTTCGATATTTCCTATTATATTTAGAACAGCTTGTCGCTGAATTTCATTTAGCGCTAACTGAAGTTGATGCTTAGTTTGCTGAATAACATTGCTTCGAGCCTGCATTTTTTGCTTTAACTCTGAAAGTTCTTGCCCAATCAGGTAGGAAGTTTGACATTCATGAAAGCAATTCCAAGCTGTATTTTCTAAATCTCCAGTTTCTAGTCCAATTTGATAACCGCTCTGACCCAGCAATAGAGAATCTTTCGGATGAGATTTCCAATGCATAATAAAAGCCAACAAGAATAATAATGTCCGAGAATGGAACTGTTTATCTGATAGCTGGTTCAATAAATTCAAGGCTAATGTGCCGAACTCATAGCCGCGTTCTATGTCATTCGAGATACAGCAAAGCACCATACCATATAATGAATAAAATGTAGCTGAAGAAGACGAATTTCCGTGTTGAATTGATAATTGAACAGCAGAAACTACAGTTAATAAAAATAAATTGAGTGATGTTTGATAAGCTGGAACTACCAGAAGGTTTAGAAATCGCATCGCAGCCAATGTATAAGCATCCGTCATTGTAGGAAGATAAAATAAATCTTCAATTTTCTGCTCGTGCAGAAGATTTGTAATATTTGCAAATGCTTCTTCCACATGAATTTCAGTGGGAAAACTAGAAATATTAACTTCTAGTAAGTTTAATGTTTGCAGACAGATTTCAATGGCTTCTGTAAATCTCTCTTGAGCAATGCAAATACTAAGTTGAATTTCATAAACTTCTATCCGATCAAGTAAAGATTTGGCATTTTCTAAAATAATATCAGTCCACTGTTGTGTTTTTTCAAAACTGCCAGTCAAGTAGTTAGCTTCAGCCGCCGCAATATATAGCTTCAGTGTGAGTTGATACTGACTTTGCCAACAATCTGACTGAAGTAGCTCAATCCCAGTTTGGAGATATGTTTTGGCGGCGGCATAGGCAGTAGAGTTTCTAGCTTTACTACTAGCTTTCAAGTTTAGTTGAGCTAAATCTTCCCGCTCCTGCTGTTGATTAATTAAGCCCTGTCCTAAATTCAAATGCCCGACAATATCAAACAGTTTTTCTTCTCGTTCTATTTCTGAGGAGTTTTCCTGAAGTAACTGTCCAATTTTGAGATGTGTTGCTTGCTTTTGTTCATCAAGAATTAGAGAATAGGCAGCTTGCTGTACTCGGTCATGTAAAAATTTATATTGTGCTACTTGTTTGCTACTACTTTCATACTTTTGTTCCCACTCCCTACTCTCATATTCCTGATAAAACTTATAAACATCACTAATTGGTAAAATCAAGCCTGACTGTAACGCTTTCCACAAACAAGTCGCAGTTTCGGTTGACGATGATTCTGAAACAATAGCTAAAGTTGCTAAATCAAACTGATTGCCAATACAAGCAGCTAGCTGCAATACATTTTGCGTTGATTGCGGTAGTTTGCGTAATTGAAATGCCATAAAGGTAACAACATCATCTGTTAGTGCTTGCTGACTTACCTGTGTAATGTCACATTGCCAATATCCTGACTCAAAGTTAAATTCAATTAATCCATCTTGATGTAATACTTTGAGAAATTGCGTCGCAAAAAACGGATTACCTTGAGTTTTTTGAGATACCAGTTGAGAAAGAGTCCATGCAGAATATTCTGCACATTTAAGTGTGTCAGCAACTAGTTGATTCACTGTGAATTGACTCAGTGGCGCTAAAATAATCGTATTAATCGTTGCTTGTGATTTGGCAATTTCACTCAAAGTCAACATTAAGGGATGTGCTGAATTAACTTCGTTATCACGATATGCACCAATTAATAAAAGATGACTTGTATCAGCCATTAAAAGCTGTATTAAATTCAGTGATGCTGAATCTGCCCATTGTAAATCATCTAAAAATATCACTAATGGATGTTCAGCACTGGTGAAGACTTGGGTAAATTTTTGGAACAATAAATTAAATCTATTTTGTGCCGCTATTCCTGATAATTCTGTTGCTGGTGCTTGTTCACCTATAATTCTTGATAATTCGGGAATAACTTCAATAATTACTTGTCCATTTTCTCCAACAGCAGATAATATCTGGTTTCTCCATTGCTGAATCTGTACATCATTTAGAGTTAACAATTGCCCCATTAAATCTCGGAATGCTTGGAAAAATGCTGAAAAGGGAATATTGCGTTGAAATTGGTCATATTTACCTTTGATAAAATAACCACGTTGTCTAACAATTGGTTTATGAACTTCGTTGACTACAACGGTTTTACCAATTCCCGAAAAACCTGCTACCAACATCATTTCTGTTGCACCCAGGCTGACTCGCTCAAATGCTTGGAGTAGGTTTTCTACTTCGGTTTCTCGTCCATAGAGTTTGTCGGGGATAATGAAGCGATCGCACAAATCCCTACGCGCAATTTCAAAATTCTCAATCGAACCCGTTTCTTGCAGTTGTTCTAAACAATTTTCTAAATCAAATTTCAGTCCCAACGCACTTTGATAGCGGTCTTCGGCGTTTTTCGCCATCAATTTCATCACGATATCACAGAGAACTTGGGGAATTTCTTTTTCGGTTTTGCTGCTCAATTTCTCTGGAAGTTTTGCAATATGAGAATGTACCAATTCCATTGGTTCATTAGCTTGAAAGGGTAATTCTCCTGTTAGTAATTCGTAGAAAGTTACGCCGAGTGAATAGAAGTCTGTGCGATAGTCAATCCCTCGATTCATTCTGCCTGTTTGTTCGGGGGAAATGTAAGCTAGTGTCCCTTCTAACACATTGGGATTAATTAGTGTTTGGGTTTCTCGTGGTAATAAAGATGCAATACTAAAGTCAATTAATTTAACTTGTTTGGTTTTAGGATTAATGAGAATATTGGCGGGTTTAATATCTTTATGAATAATCCGCTCTCGGTAGAGTATATCTAAGGTATTGCAGAGTGCGATCGCTATTTGTAAAAATTCCCCACTAGACGCGAAATTTCGCGGTTGTAGAGACGCAAAATATTCTATAAGAGAAATTCCCCCAAAATCTTCCATCACCAAAGCGTAACCATTTTGATCCGGTTCTAGGCTATAAGTTTGGACAATTAGGGGTGAGTAGAGATTCTTGGCAATGGTGTATTGATTGCGAAACTGCACCAATTCACTGAAACTGGGATAAGGATTTTTCAGCAGTTTAATGACCACCGATAATGAATCAGTTTCTCGAACTGCTCGATAGACTAGAGTTCTAGAACCGTTGTAGAGTTCGTCCTTTATCTTGTATCCAGGAATATTCAACATCCCACTAAATCCTCAAGACTTCAGATTTAGTGTTCCCAGATATTTCGTGACATCACAGCAACACAAATTTACTCTCAAGAAGCCGAAGATTTTCAAATCATCACATAAGTTATCGCGGTAGGTCTAGGCGGTTGATGTAAATTTTATTAAAGTAGCTCGGTTTTTTGGGGCAGTTTGTCAATCAATGTCAGGTTTTGGGAAGTATTTAGTCTACTAGAAGATAACTCCCTTAGCCGTTTCCAGCCCTTGATAAAATGAGTTTATCTGTTGCAAGGGAATCAATCCTATGGAACACCCCATTCCCCTACCGCCACTGCCAACGGCGGCGGAACTTCCCGACTCTGACGATACACCAGTAGATAACGAACTGCAAAACTTAATTCCTAACTTACTGTTGGCGATTTTGTCAGCGATTTGGAGCGATCGCCAAGATTGGTTTTTTGGTGTGGATATGGGCATTTACTACCTGCCAACTGCACCTCGCAAATCCATCGTCCCCGATGGGTTTTTGAGCTTGGGTGTCCAACGACGGCGACGAGTGCCGAATGGCAGACTCAGTTACGTACTGTGGGAAGAGAATTGGACACCACCGATTTTGGTTGTCGAAATCGTCTCTCAAACTTATGGCGGGGAATATGAGATCAAAATGGAGAAATATCTGGATTTAGGGGTGTTATATTACGTCATCTATAATCCAGAATATTGGCAACGAGATAATCATGCTCCCTTTGAGGTGTATCAACGGGTTGATGATGAGTTTATTTTGCAGTCCCAAGAACAGTTTTGGATACCGGAGTTGCAATTGGGAATTGGCGTAGCTGCGGGTATTCATAAAGGTTGGGAGCGAGACTGGTTATTTTGGTTTGATGGAGCAGGCTCACGCTTCCCTACCCCTGATGAACGTATAGAACAGGCTCAACAACAAGCTCAACAGGCGCAACAAGCCCTACAAGACTTGCTCGATCGTCTTCAACAGCGAGGTATAGATCCAGATAATTTGTAACTTCTATAAAGGTAGTGAAATGATAAATTTTGTGCCTTCGTTGATCGCAGATTCTACAGCGATCGCGCCGTCATGCGTTTCTTCGACAATTTGTCGGGCGATCGCCAATCCCAATCCCGTCCCTTTACCAACAGCTTTTGTAGTAAATAAATGGTCGAAGATGCGGGTTTTCACTGTTTCAGGCATACCGGGCCCATTGTCAGCGATCGCAATTTTCAAGCGATCGCCTTCGACTCTCGTCTGAATCGTAATTCGATGAGGATTGGCTTGAATGTCGGCAAAACTGCGTCCTAAGTTAGATTCATCCAAAGCATCGATCGCATTAGCAATAATATTCATAAATACCTGGTTGAGTTGTCCGGGAAAACAGGCAATGTCTGGAATCTGACCGTAGTCGGTGACAACTTCAATCGCCGGACGATGTTCGTTGGCTTTGAGGCGATGCCGTAAAATCAGCACAGTGCTATCGATGCCTTCATGCACGTTGAATTTCTGCTTTTTGTCGCTATCGGCACGGGAGAAGGTGCGGAGGCTTTTGCTGATGGATGTAATGCGATCGCCCGCATCTTTCATCGCTTTAATTAACTTGGGTAAATCTGACCGTAAATATTCCAGATCAATCGCTTTGATTTCAGCTTTGATTTTGGCACTCGGTTGGGGTAATTCCTCTCCATAGAGATCTATTAGTCCAAATAAGTCATTAATCGAATACTCCACCGCACCGACATTACCAATAATGCAACCGACAGGATTATTAATTTCGTGAGCCACCCCGGCAACAAGGTTCCCCAATGCCGACATCTTTTCGCTTTGAACTATTTGCAACTGTGCTTGTTGTAGCTCGTCTAATGTTTTCTGAACTCGCTCGTAAAGGCGAGCATTTTCTAAAGAAATTGCTGCTTGGGTAGCTAAGAATTTCAATGCTAAGAGGCGATTTTTTGTAAAAGCTCCGCTCACCGAACCATTTTCTAAATACAAAATTCCGCCCAAATTTCCTTGATTCAGAATTGGTAAACACAGGACACTCTGAGACTGATGCTGATTTGGATACTCGTCAATTAAACCGAGTGGATCTGTTTTCAGATTGTCAATAACAACGGTTTCTAAAGTATTTTTGACATACTGGATTAGTTTAACAGGAACAGTTAAGTTATTTTCTAACGGTATTGATACTAGTATAGTTTCTTCGAGATTGGCGATCGCCCTCACTTGCCATTCCCCATGCTCCGAAGGCAAAATTAAGACACAGCGATCGCCCCCAGAATTTTGCAGAATAATTTTGGTAAGTTGGTGGAGCAAATCGTCTAGCTCAATCGTGCTAGAAAGGGCTTGAGAGGCTTTGAGGATGGCGGCAAAATCCAGGGCAGTATTGAGCGTGTCCGAAGAGCGAGTCGTGTTGGTGGGTGAAGAAAGTGAGGCATGGAAAGTTGAGATTGAGGCGATCGGATCGAGGAGATTTACTCCCATTTGTTGGGTTGCTTGCTGCAAAATCGGGCGCAGCAAGTCGGGATAGCGAGTTTCTAAGTCATCAGTTTTGGCTTTGGCACCCCATCTGGCATAGCAGTAATAAGCTTCTTGCATATAACCCGCCGCGACCTTTTCTTTGCCCCAATCAAGATAGAATTTAGCAGCAAGTTCGTTGGCTAGAGCTTCTTCTTGGATGTATTCGT
Source organism: uncultured Nostoc sp. (assembly GCA_964252435.1). Taxonomy (GTDB): domain Bacteria; phylum Cyanobacteriota; class Cyanobacteriia; order Cyanobacteriales; family Nostocaceae; genus Nostoc. The sequence continues at coordinate 13,136 of CAXUOL010000014.1, read as the reverse complement.
TCGCTTTAGCAAGAGCTATGGCGCGATCGTACATTTCTATAGCTTTAGTCAATTTTAAGAGCACGCGATACCGTTCTGCTTCCACCAGATGAAACTTATGTAAGCAATTCATGGGCGCAAAACTTGCCCACTTTTGCAATCTTTTCTGATTTTGGGTGATGTGGCGTAAGATTTGCGATCGCTCTGTTTTGGTTGCCGTGGGATACAGCGCCAGCCGTGCTAAGGAATCGTAGAGGCAGAAGGGCACATTGATGGCTAAAGATATTCCGGCACCCTCGTATTTTTTGGCAACGATGGCTTGTTTGACAGCATTTGAGAAATCACCAAATAAATAACTTAAACCAGTCTGGATAATATAGTAAGTCAAAAGTCCGGTGCGATCGCCTGATGCTTCTTGGATCGCATTCTGGGTTTCTGAATAAACTGAACCGTCAAGCCGACTAGGGTTAGAAGATTCACCCATTAAATTCAGCACAGCTTGGTGATGAATATTGATGTAAACCAAAGGAACATGTTGCTTCAATTGTTCCACAGCTTCGCCATAGTAGTGGAGAGTTTTCTCTAAGTTAGAGAGTTCCTGTCCGGCAATGTACAAATGGCCGATCTGGAGAATGGCTGCCCAGGCTGAGTTCTCCAAGTTGCCAGTTTCTAAGCCAATCTGGTATGCCTCTTGAAGAGCCGATAAAGTGGATCGGAGGTGCTGTTTCCAGTGCAGTATAAAACCGTGTACTACCACTAGAACTTTAGATCGCATATCTTTGGCATTAAATTTCTCTAAAATTTGCAATGCCAATTGACCAAACTCATAGCCTTGATCGATATTGAACAACACTCCACAAAAAAATGTGCCATGACAGCTATAAGCATAGGCAGATAGGGGCAGATTGCCGTACTGCACTGATAAATTCACTTGCTGGAATCCCAATAGGGAGGATAGTTTCGGTGTGCTAACCAAAGCGGCACCTGTCGCACTGGCAAGAATCCGCATCGTCGCCAATTTTTCTGGGTGGGACATGGTAGGCAGATTCAGTAAGTCAGACAATTTTTTCCTGCCTAAGATGAGTTGTGTTTTGGCTAATCCCAGTAAAAGCTCCACTGTCGTTGGGTTTTGGGGTAACTTGATGCCGAGTTGCTTCAGGATATTCAGTGCAGTCTGGATCGCTTCGGTGAGCCGATTCTGCGCCAGATATGCCTGAATTTGAGTCTCGTAGGTGGGGATTTTATCTAACAGGGTTTTAGCAGACTTGAGGGTGAGGTCGGCGATCGCCTCCATTTGTGCAAACTGACCGCTTAAGTAGGCAGCTTCTGCGGTTGCATCGTGCAACGCCAGGGTTAATTCATAGTGTGATTCCCAGCAATATTGCCCTAGCAATTCTATTCCGATTGTGCTGTATGCGATCGCCGCACTATAAGCAGTCGCTAATTTTGCTTTACGTCCAGCAGCCAAATTTAATTGAGCTAATTCAGTGCGTTCTGACGGCTGAGTAATTAAGGATTTCCCGATATTCAAATGGTTAGCGATATCAAACAGTTTTTCCTCAAGCTCTATCTCTGAGGAATTTTCCTGAAGTAATTGTCCTATTTTGAGATGAGTTGCTGTTTTTTGATCTTCAGGAATCAGAGAATAGGCGGCCTGCTGGACGCGATCGTGTAAAAATTTATAGGGAACTGCAATGTCTCGATGATTATTTCTCTGGTCTGATTCTGCGTGCGATTGGAAAAATTTGTAAGTTTCACTTTGGGGCAAAATCAACCCTTCTTGCAGGCTTTTCCACAAAGCCGTCGCCGCTTCCGTTTCAGATTGTTCCGAAACCATCGCCAAAGTGCTTAAATCAAACAGATTACCAATACAAGCAGCCAGTTTGAGGATATCTTGGGTAGCTGACGGCAACTTCTGTAACTGCAACGCCATAAACTCCACCACATCATCCGTCAGTGCTGCATCCCGAACTCGCACAATATCGCATTGCCACCCCCCTTTTCTTCCCCCCTTCGTAAGGGGGGACTGAGGGGGGTCAAATTCAATCAATCCATCTTGATGTAATGCCTTGAGAAACTGCGTCGCAAAAAACGGATTTCCTCCAGTTTTTTGCCCGATGGAATCCGTTAACGGTTTCGCCAATATCTCAGTGCAATTGAGCGTATCAGCAACCAAATGATTGAGACTGGATTGACTTAAGGGTTGCAGCGTGATGGTATTCACGTTTGCACCTGCTTTCACTACTGCATCTACTGTCAACATCAATGGATGTACTGGTGATACTTCATTATCCCGGTAGGCTCCAATTAGCAACAAATAGCCAGTTTCCAACCCTGACATTAACAGTTGCATCAGATTTAATGATGCAGAATCTGCCCACTGTAAGTCATCCAAAAACATCACTAACGGATGTTCTTTTGTCGTGAAGACTTTAATAAAGTTTTGAAACAGCAGGTTAAATCGATTCTGTGCTGCCGTTCCTGATAATTCAGTTGCCGTTGGTTGCTGCCCAATAATTCTTTCTAATTCGGGAATTACTTCAATAATTACTTGCCCATTTTCCCCCACTGCCTGAAGAATCTGAGTTTTCCATGTTTGCAATTGCTGATCGCTTTCACTGAGCAATTGTCCCATTAAATCTCGGAAAGCTTGCACAAAAGCACTGAAGGGGATATTGCGATTAAATTGGTCAAATTTACCTTTGACAAAATAGCCTCTTTGTTTAACAATTGGCTTATGCACTTCATTGACAACAGCGGTTTTCCCAATCCCAGAGAAACCCGCTACTAGCATCATTTCTGATGTGCTGTTACTGACACGCTCGAAGGCTTCTAGTAGTGTTTCAACTTCGCTTTCTCGTCCGTAAAGTTTTTCGGGTATGATGAAGCGATCGCACACATCCCTCTGTGCAATTTCAAACTTGTGAATTTCACCAGAAACTTGTAGCTGATGTAAACAATTTTCTAAATCAAACTTCAGTCCCAATGCACTTTGATAGCGATCTTCGGCGTTTTTCGCCATTAATTTCATCACGATATCGCAAAGAACTTGGGGAATTTCCTCATTGTTGAATTTTGTTAGCGCAGCTAAGCCGTGTCCGCGAGCGTCATTTTGAATTTTGAATCGATTGGGTTGTTTTGCAATATGAGAATGTACCAACTCCATCGGATCATTTGAATTAAACGGTAATTCACCTGTGAGTAATTCGTAGAAAGTTACGCCGAGTGAATATAAGTCTGTGCGATAGTCAATCCCTCGATTCATTCTGCCTGTTTGTTCGGGAGAAATGTAAGCAAGTGTCCCTTCTAATATATTGGGGTTAATGAGTGTTTGCGTTTCTCGTGGTAATAAAGATGCAATACTAAAGTCAATTAATTTAACTTGTTTGGTTTCGGGATTAATTAAAATATTGGCGGGCTTGATATCTTTATGAATAATCCGCTCGTGGTAGAGTAAATTTAAGGTGTCGCAGAGTGCGATCGCAATTTCTAAAAACTCTTGTAGAGATTGTCGGCTTTGGCTGACTTCCCATTCTTTGAGAGAAATTCCGCCAAAATCTTCCATTACCAGCGCATAGCCATTCTGATAGGCTTGGAGACTGTAGCTTTGGACGATTAGCTCTGAGTTGAGATTTTTCGCAATGGTGTACTGATTGCGAAAAGACAAAAGTTCGCTGAAACTGGGATAGGGATTTTTCAACAGTTTAATCACTACCGGTATTGAGTCAGTCTCTCGATACCCTCGATAAACTAGAGTTCTGGAACCATTGTAGAGTTCTTCACTAATGCGATATCCGGGAATACTGACAAAAGTGCTAACCATGCTGCTAAATCCTTGAGACTTCCAGATTTAGTGTTCCCAGATATCTGAAGTTGTTTACCAAAAATCGCCAAGAATCATACCGGGATTTCAATGATAAATTCTGTTCCCTTACCCAGAACAGAGTTAAAACTCAATTTTCCGCCGTGGGTTGATTCGACTATCTGACGAGCGATCGCTAACCCTAATCCTGTGCCTTTACCAACAGCTTTCGTAGTAAATAAATTGTCAAAAATCTTTTGTTTGACTGATTCATTCATCCCCTTGCCATTATCAGCAATAGCAATTTTCACGAGATTATTTTCTCTGGAAGTTGTAATGGTAATGCGGTTATGATTGGCTTGAATTTCCTTAAAATAGCGTCCCTCGTTCGATTCTTCCAAAGCATCAATGGCATTCGCCAGAATATTCATAAATACCTGATTTAATTGACCGGGGAAGCATTCAGCTTCGGGAAGATTCCCGTAATTTGTGATAACTTCAATCGCGGGACGTTGTTCGTTAGCTTTCAGACGATGTTTGAGAATTAAAATTGTGCTATCAATGCCTTCGTGGATGTTAAATGGTACTTTATAATCTTTATCAGCGCGAGAGAAAGTGCGGAGACTGGTGCTGATATTTTCTAACCTGTCGCACGCCATAGACATAGAATAAATCATCTTGGGCAAGTCTTCTAAACTATATTCCAAGTCTATTTCTGACTCGTGGTCTTTAATTTCCTTACTCTTATTGGGGAAAATTTCTTGATATAATTTCAAGTGTTCGATAATATCAGTAAACGTTGGTTTAGCTTGTTCAAGACTGGCAGAAATAAAACCAAGGGGATTATTCATTTCGTGAGCTACACCAGCAACTAAGTTACCCAACGCAGACATTTTCTCACTTTGCACCATTTGTAATTGGGCGTTTTGCAAATCAGTTAGCGCTTGTTCTAGTAAGAGTGATTTTTTCTGTTCTTGGGCATAAAGTCGGGCATTTTCCAAAGAAATTGCGGCTTGAGCGCAAAGTAAGTTCAGGAGTTCGACGCGATCGCTCGTGAACGCCCCTGTCGCTAAATTATTCTCCAGATATAAAATACCCAGCAACTTCCCTTGATGCAAAATCGGGCTACACAAGATACTATGAGGCTGCTGACGAATAATATACGGGTCATTGGCTAAAGTCCGATCGGTGGCCGCATCAAACAGCACAACAGTTTGCTGATCGTGCTTGACTTTGTAAATTAGTCTCAGGGGAATATCCTGACTGTCTTCAATGGGAAGACACTGCAACACCACTGGCTTTGACCCCTCAGTAATTGACCCTTCGATCGACAGGTGCGAGTCTCGCAAGAGCATGAACACGCATTTATCAGCCCCCGCATTTTCGATGACGATTTCAAGCAACGATGAAAGCAGTTTTTCAAATTCGATTTCGCCGGAAAGAGTTTGGGAAGCTTTGAGAATGGCAGCTAAATCTAAAGCCACAGAGATGCTGCTACTGCTGGAAGTTGCTCCACTGGTGGAGGTGACACTCCCCAATGTGAAGATAGTTTCGTTAGTTGATAGGGGAGAACGGGTTTGTTGGAGGATGGGAGCAAGCAGTTGGGGATAACGAATTTCCAGATCGGCGACTTTGGCTTTTGCACCCCAACGAGCATAGCCATAGTAGGCTCCGATCATGTAGTCCCCAGCTATGCCCTGTTTACCCCATGCCAAGTAAAACTTAGCGGCGAGTTCGTTGGCGAGAGCTTCTTCTTGAATGTAACCGTTGGCTTTGGCTCCGGCAATGGCGCGATCGTACAAATCTATTGCCTCTGCTTTATTTCCTAAAACCTGTTGTTTTTGGGCCTCCACTAAGTAGCATTTATGCACATAATTCATCGGAGCATTTTGCGCCCATTGGTGCAAAGTGGTTTGATGAGTTTCTACTTCGGCGATAATTTCTGCTTGCTCTTGTTCTGGCTGCGTGGGAAAAAGTGCCAAGTGTGTCAAGGCTGCATAGAAATGAAAAATGGGAACAAACACCATTGCCGGTACCCCCATCAAATACTGTTTAGCTTGGGTAATGTTGTCTAGGGCAGCCGTGTAATTCCCCCAGATGTAAGCAAGCAGTAGTTTGAGAATATAGACTTGGGCGAGCGAACTGAGTTCATTGTCCTGACGATACTTAGGAATCATCACTATTTCATCACAGGCTTGGCCGATTAAGCAATCCGGTTGACTTACAGTTTCCCGTAAGTTCTGCACCGTCTGCTGCGTTATCTCCAAAGCAGCTTGGACAGAATATTGTTTCATCTGAGCCAAGGCAGTGTTGTAACCTGCTAATTCGATTTCCCAAGTGTCCAGTTCTACCCCAGCTAAAAACTTCATATAGCTGTAAGCGAGGATACTATAACTACCATTTAGAAAGTCGCCAGTTTCCATGCCAGCCGTGTAGCCATCTTTCAGCGTTGGTATCGTTGTCAAGAGTGCTTCCTTCTGATGCTGAATAAAAGTCCCAAAATGAGCCAGAACTAAACACTTGAATTCGCGTGCATTCAACCGCTCCAGCAAGTTCAATGCTAATTGCCCAAAGCTATAGCCTATTTCCACCTCTTCAAAAAATGCACAGAGTACCATTCCATGAAGACTATACCCCGCCGTCGATGCAGGTGCATTCCCAAACTGAAGCGATAAACTCACCATCGTGGAGCTAAGAACGGGCAGCAATTCGGCCATTGTTTGGAAAATGGGGGTATCTAAAATACTTAACAATTGCATGGTAGCCTGAGTTTTGGCATCAGTCATAACAGGCAGGTCAACTAATTCTTCAATCTTTCTGCCTTCCATAAGGCTTGCCAGAGTTTGTAGTGCCCGATCGATCAAGGCTTCGTCAGGCGCACTGGGGAATTCTAATCCCAATTGTCCCAGTGCATTTATCCCCACTGTGAACGCTTCCAAGTGCTTGCTCTGGGCTGACCGTGCGGCGATTAAAATTTCATAAGTTTTAACTTTATCTAAAATTGTCTGAGCTTCTTGCAACACCAGCGCTGCCATCTCTTCCATGCCTTCAAAGTTACCATTCAAATAAGCAGCTTCGGTAGCAGCGACATAGAAATTTAGGGTTAGTTCATACTGACTTTGCCAGCAGTCGGATCTCAGTAAATCCATCCCGGTTTGCAGATAAATTCTGGCGGCGGAGTATGCGGTAGAACTTCTGGCTTTACTTCCGGCTTTTAAGTTAAGTTGTGCTAAGGCTTCCCGTTCCTCTGGTTGAGTAATTAACTCAATTCCTCGATTCAAATGCCCGACAATATCGAATAGTTTTTCCTCTTGCTCGATGTCTGAGAATTTTTCTTGAAGTAACTGTCCAATTTTGAGATGAGTTGCTATTTTTTGCTGTTCGGGAATCAGGGAATAGGCGGCTTGCTGAACGCGATCGTGCAAAAATCGATAAGTGGGATTCGCTGAAGCATTCAATGCTTCTTCACTATCAGATTGGGTAAAGAATTTATAGATTTTGGTAGTAGGAATCACTAAGCCTGACTGCAACGCTTTCCATAAAGCCGTAGCCGTATTTACTGCTGATTTCTCACTGACAATTACTAAGGTATTCAAATCAAACTGCGCTCCAATACAGGCCGCTAGTTTGAGCATTTCTTGAGTCTGGGTTGGCAATTTATGCAATTGCAAAGCCATGAATTCTACTACATCATCAGTAATTGCCAAGGCTTCGACTTGAGCCAGATCGCACTGCCACCCCCCTTGACTTCCCCCCTTAGCAAGGGGAGCCAGTGCGTTGCGGTGAATCAGCGCTGCGGGAGGGTTTCCCTCCGCAGGCGACTGTGAACCCGAAGGGGGGTCTCCCCCGTTGTAGCAACTGGCGTGGGACTGAGGGGGGTTAAAGCTAATTAACTTGTCATCATGCAATGCTTTGAGAAACTGGGTGGCAAAAAATGGGTTGCCTTGGGTTTTTTTGTACACCAATTCTGTCAACGGTTGAGCCTGGGATAATTTGCAATTGAGTGTATCTGCTACTAACTGATTCATATCCACCAGGCTTAACGGTGACAAAGTAATTGTATTCACCCTCGCTCCCGTTTTGACAAGTTCATCTACGGTGAGGATGAATGGGTGAGCCGGTGACACTTCATTGTCTCGATACGCGCCTAATATTAACAGATGTCCCGTCTCTGACATCAATAATTTCAATAAGTTCAGCGATGCCGAATCTGCCCATTGTAAATCATCTAAAAACATCACTAAGGGATGTTCAATACTTGTGAAGATTTGCACAAATTTTGGCAGGAGCAAATTGAAGCGATTTTGAGCGGCACTTCCTGATAGTTCCGTGGCTCTTGGCTGTGAGCCGATGATGTTTTCTAATTCAGGAATTACGTCAATTAAAACTTGTCCGTTGTCTCCGACGGCGGCTAATATCTGGGTTTTCCAACTTTGCAATTGGGCATCACTTTCACAGAGCAATTGTCCCATCAAATTTCGGAAGGCTTGGACAAAGGCACTGAAGGGAATGTTGCGTTGGAATTGGTCATATTTGCCTTTGATGAAGTAACCCCGTTGTCGGACAATGGGTTTATGAACTTCATTGACTACTGCGGTTTTTCCAATACCGGAAAAACCTGCCACTAGCATCATTTCTGTGCTGCCTGTGCTGACTCTTTCAAAGGCGGTTAATAGTTGATTAACTTCGGTTTCTCTGCCATAGAGTTTTTCGGGGATGATGAAGCGATCGCACACATCCCTACGCGCAATTTCAAAATTTCTAATTATACCAGTTTCTTGTAACTGATGTAAACAATTTTCTAAATCAAACTTCAGTCCCAATGCACTTTGATATCTGGATTCAGCATTTTTCGCCATCAATTTCATGACGATATCACAAATCACTTGGGGAATATCTTCTCTATTGCCTAAAAGTGGTGGTTGTTTTGCAATATGAGAATGTACCAACTCCATTGGATCGTTTGATTGAAATGGTAATTCTCCCGTAAGTAACTCGTAGAAAGTCACACCTAATGAATAAAAGTCAGTCCGGTAGTCAATTAAGCGATTCATTCTGCCTGTTTGTTCTGGAGAAATATAAGCGAGTGTTCCTTCTAACACATTAGGATTAATTAGGGTTTGGGTTTCTCGTGGTAGTAAAGATGCAATACTAAAGTCGATTAATTTAATTTGTTTGGTTTCGGGATTAATTAAAATATTGGCGGGCTTGATATCTTTATGAATAATCCGCTCGTGGTAGAGTAAATTTAAGGTGTCGCAGAGTGCGATCGCAATTTCTAAAAACTCTTGTAGAGATTGTCGGCTTTGGCTGACTTCCCATTCTTTGAGAGAAATTCCGCCAAAATCTTCCATTACCAGCGCATAGCCATTCTGATAGGCTTGGAGACTGTAGCTTTGGACGATTAGCTCTGAGTTGAGATTTTTCGCAATGGTGTACTGATTGCGAAAAGACAAAAGTTCGCTGAAACTGGGATAGGGATTTTTCAACAGTTTAATCACTACCGGTATTGAGTCAGTCTCTCGATACCCTCGATAAACTAGAGTTCTGGAACCATTGTAGAGTAAATCATAGATGCGATATCCAGGAATACTGACCATGCTGCTAACCATATTGCGCTCATCCTCACAATTTCTGGATTTAGTATTCCCAGATATCTGAGAGGATGTCTGAGAAGTATTAAATATTTCGTCCGATCCCCCCTAGTCCCCCTTGAAAAGGGGGGAAAACTTCTAAAAGTCCCCCTTTTTAAGGGGGATTTAGGGGGATCTACAAGTCTCGAATACAACACTAAAAAATTTTCAGACATCCTCTGAAGCTGTTTACACAAATAGCTAAAAACTATACCGGAATTTCAATGATAAATTCTGTACCCTTACCCAGAACAGAGTCAAAACTCAATTTTCCGCCGTGGGTTGATTCGACTATCTGACGAGCGATCGCTAATCCTAATTTTGTGCCTTTACCAATGGCTTTTGTAGTAAATAAATGGTCAAATATTTTTGATTTTACTTGTTCATTCATGCCTTTACCATTATCTTTAATATTAAGCTGTTGTGCATACAAGTTGCACAATTTAAATTGTGGGTAAGAACTTCAAACCCTCTCTCCTGCTCCCCTGCGGTCTCAATGTGTAAATTAAGTACTTAACAGCTTAATCCCTCTTTTGTTACCTTCGGCAGAGAATAATCTGAAACCCATATTTTTACGTCTTTTTTCAACAAAGGGGTTTAAATGACAAAGTGGATATATGATCGCCCAGTTCATTTGTAAAAGGCTGAGGTGCGATCGCTCGCTTTGTTAATTTTTATAACTCAAGCTTGATTAAAAACCATGCCTAAAACTAGCTGACAGCAGTAACTTATTAACAGTTGCACAGGTAGATACACTTAAGTTAATCTTTAAACTACCTATGGGCACGCCAATTAAAGGCATATTTAGAATCAATCGGCAACAATACAAAAGATGATTAACTATTAACTTAATGACTAACAGACGCCAATTTTTAAAAGGGGTGGCAGCACTTTCTAGCTTATCTTTAGGTGGTTGTGGCTGGAGGCTGGCTGAAGTACGTGCTAATTCTAATACCAGTAGTCAGCGTGACCAACTTTATATCTTTACCTGGACACAATATACTGACAACCAATTATTGAAAACTTTTAGCGCTCAAACTGGCATGAAAGTTCTAGCAGATGTGTATGATTCCAATGATGTCATGCTGGCTAAATTGCAAGCCGGAGGCGGTGGCACTTACAGCATCATCAACCCATCTGATTACATGGTGCAGAAGATGGTAGACAAAGGCTTGTTAACAGAAATAAATCACGATCGCCTAATCGGTCTAGAGAATTTATTTCTCCGGTTTCAAAATCCTAGTTATGACCCTAATAACCGCTACAGTATCCCTTTTAACTGGGGGACAACAGGTTTACTTTACAATTCTGCAAAAATCAAAAATGCACCACAAGACTGGGATTACCTTTGGCAAAATCAAGAGCAACTTAATCAGCGAATGACCTTGCTCAATGATGTTCGAGAAGTTATGGGTGCAACCTTACGAATGCTCGGTTATTCTTACAACTCAAAAAATGAACAAGAAATCAAACAAGCTTATGAAAAATTGAAGGTGCTAAAACCTGCGATCGCCCGTTTTGACACCGATGCTTGGCAAAATCAAATTCTGGCAGGAGATTTACTATTGGCAATGTGTTATTCAGCAGATGCAGTGAAAATTTCTCAAGAAAACCCTAAACTCAAATATGTGATTCCTCGCAGTGGTTCTTCATTATGGACAGACACTATTGTAATTCCCAAAACAGCCCCCAATCAAGCTGGAGCCTATGCTTGGATTAACATGATTTTGCAACCAGAAATAGCAGCCCAACTCACTCAACGCCTGAATATTTCTACGCCGAATAACGCCGGATTTGAGCAATTGCCAAAAACAATCCAAAACAACGCTAATTTGTTTCCGCCAGAGTCCCTGTTAAAAAATTGTGAACGTGTTACACCTGTAGGAGAATTTGAAGAGGTTTACGATCGTTATTGGACTCAATTAACTAGCAGTTAAAAGAGTTAGGAGTTAGGAGTTAGGAGTTAGGAGTTAGGAGTTAGGAGTTAGGAGTTAGGAGTTTGGAGTTTGGAGTTAGGAGTTAGGAGTTAGGAGTTAGGAGTTTGGAGTTTGGAGTGATTAATTTGGAAAAAAATGAGATTTCTAAAATAGAACAATTGCAGCACCCTGTCAGAAATTGGCTGCAACCTTTGGTATTGCTTGCACCATCTGGGATTTGGTTATTACTTTTGTTGGTGCTACCGACTTTGATAATTTTCGAGTTAAGTTTAGTTGCAGACATCCGACCGGGAGATTTGGTCAATCCCAATGGATTCAAAAACTACATCCGAATATTTGACTCCCTTTACGTGCAAGTAATTGGGCGATCGCTATTTTTTGCCTTTGGCACTACGATAATTTGTTTAATTTTGGGCTTCCCTGTCGCCTATTGGATTGCTCAGATAGCACCGCAGCGTTGGCGAAATTTGCTGTTATTAGGTTTTGTTCTACCTTTGTGGACTTCTTCGTTACTCCGTTCTTATGCTTGGATTACAATTCTTCGTCCTACTGGTTTATTGAACAGTTTACTCAGCAATTTAGGCTTGCCTACTTGGGAATTACTTAACAATAGTCAAGCTGTATTGATTGGCATGAGTTACAGCTTATTACCTTATATGGTTTTGATTTTATATGCTTCTCTCGAAAAGCTAGACAAGCGGTTGCTAGAAGCTGCGGCTGATTTAGGTGCAAATCCGGTGGAAACTTTTTTCCAAGTAACCGTACCGCAAATTTTTCCGGGAATTGCGGCTGCTTCCATGCTTGTATTCATCACAGGCTTAGGGGATTTTGTCGATCCAGAATTACTCGGTGGTGCTTCTAGTATGACGGCGGCGCGGTTAGTTTATAACCAGTTTCTTGGAGCAACGCAAAATTGGGGATTTGGTTCAGCCTTGAGTATGACGTTAATTTTGCTTGTTAGTATTGCGATCGCACTTTTAATTAAGTTTGGGGAAGCTACACCCAAACGTTAAACTTTTGTTCGCTCATTTATAATAAAGGCATCAAACGCCAGCGAGACAACGGTTATGCTCTCACCCGATCTCAAAAATGCGTTACCAACTACCGATGAACTTCCCTGTTCAGACGATACCCCAGTGGATAACGAAGATCAAAACTTTTTGCCCAATATTTTACTCTTCTTACTTAACTCCATTTGGGCAAATCGCATGGATTGGTACTTCGGAGTAGATATGGGAGTGTATCACACCACAGGAGTAAATGCCAGAGTACCTGTAGTGCCAGATGCTTTTTTAAGTCTGGGAGTAGAACGGAAAAAGGGTGGTAAATCACGTAAAAGTTACGCGGTTTGGGAAGAAAATGAGATAGTTCCAATATTCATATTAGAAATGGTATCCCATACTCCAGGAGGTGAATACGACGAAAAGCTAGATATATATAGAAAACTGGGTGTATTGTACTACGTAATTTATAACCCTGAGTTTTGGCGACGCGACCAACATCAACCCTTGGAAGTGTATAAGTTGCTTGATGGAAACTACCAATTACAAATAGGTGAACCTTATTTGATGCCAGAGGTAGGTTTAGGTATTGGACGACACCAAGCTGTAATTGGCGGCATACAACAGGAGTTTTTATGTTGGTATGACGAGCAAGGAAACCGCTATTTTACAGATGCAGAACAGGCACAACAAGAGCGATCGCGGGCTGAACAAGAACGGCAAAGGGCTGAACAATTAGCGCAATATTTACGTTCTCTAGGTGTAGATCCAAATAATCTACCTG
>CAXUOL010000013.1:0-33534 GCA_964252435.1 uncultured Nostoc sp. | reverse complement strand
AGTTGAGATTTATCGCTACCTGCGGCGGTTTTGGCTCTGAGCAAGATTTTATCATTGCCGCGTTTCTCCATTGCCACGATTTCTAACTCGGCTTCGGGATGGTTTTCGGCAAGGTTTTTGAAAGCTATGGCAACAGCGCGGGGGTCAACCCCTTGATTATGGTAAAGGTCGAGGGTGTCAAAAATTGGCTTGATAAAGTTGGCAAAATCCCCATCTGCAAATACCTCTTGTTTATTATCAGGTTTGCGGAGGGGGTCGGGGTTCTCTTTTGTGGGTAAGCGCATGAAGACATATTTACACCTCACCCCATGCAGTTTAGTTTCTGTAGATACTAAATAACGTTCCGGCGACGGCGAAGGTGACGGCGAAGATGATGGCGAAGGCGACGGCGAAGGCGACGGCGAAGGCGACGATGAAAGCGACGATGAAAGCGACGGAGACGGCTTCACCTCCGGCATAGCTAAAATTTGCACCCGCAAGGTCAAGTCCTTTGAAGTTGCGTCCTCGGAGATTTTGACAAGAGTTATCTAAAGCCATGTTCCAGATTGCAGAGGTGAGCAAATTCTACTACGCTCACCTTTGTAAATTCAGAAATAATTAAATGAAATTCACGAAATCGTACTTTTGTAGTGGGAATTTTTTGCTATTTTTCCCACTACAAAAGTCTTAAACTATTTCTGGAAAAGACTTACAACCAATTTAAATATCGTTTTTTTCCTACTTATTCTCTTGTTCCTGTTTTAGAGCTTGGGTTATTACTTCCCTCACCCAAGTCGTATAGTCATCAGGGTGATTGTTCATCAGTGTGTCATAGGTTGTTTGAGTCAACCTAACCCCTAGTGTTTTTTTTGCTAAAGGCTCATCCCCCACTACCTGAAATTGCCCTAATGCATTTTTCGGCTGTTTCATTTCTTGATTCCAATCTCTAACACTATTTTACAGTGTTAACTCGGTCTTAGTGGGGCTTTACACGATTTTTACTTTTCACTCTCGATAATTCACGAGATTTATAAACTTTTAAGCCTAAAAGCCTTGTGATAGCCACGTTAACGCAGTAAAATAGTATAAGAGGTAAATAAAACACCTTGTCAAAAAGCGTTGAGCTTTGCTCCGCCGCAGGCATCGCTCTCCCGCCAAGAAGTATGCGATCGCTCTTCACCAAAATTGCAAGGAAATAATGAATTTAACACCAATGCAACAAGTTTCTAAGTTGTACGAAGAAGCTTGCCATAAAGCTGTGTCTGCGATTATCGTAATTTCTCTAATACTACCACAAATGGCATTAGGAAAAGGCACTGGCACATCCATGAAAGGAGGCGCACGGGGTTTACTAATTTGTTCGCACAAAAACACAAAAACCATAGTTCAATGGCGAATAATTGTTGCCAATCCAGATCGGAAAATAAATCACGTTGATTTTAGCTTTTTATTAGACGGCATCAAAAGAGATGTCGCCGGGGTTTTACTTCCGCCACTAACAGATTACACAAGGACTGAAATCTTTGATGGCTCAAAGCCAAAGGTAATTGTTACCGGAGAAGCATACAGCTTGTCTTTAAGAGGAATACACCGATATTTACTACCGGATAACAAATTAGAGGTTGACTGTGATTAATTAACATCCACTCCTGGTGAACTTATACTAGATAAAGGGATAGATTAATCTATCCCTTTATTTTTTTTTGAAATTCGATGGAAAAATGATAATAAGCGATGATTCAAGTGTCGGATATATTTGTATGGGGTCATCCAGTTGTATTGACTTTGCCTTCTGGGTACTTCTACAAGACGGACTCCAAGTGCCTCCATTTGATAAACACACTGGTGGAAATCAAATTCTCCAGTCATTAGGAATGACACGAGAATCTTGGTACGAGTGGCTAAGACGCATACTAATTCAACATGATAGTAGATTACGTGGGCGCGTACTGGATATCGATGCTGAAATTAAAGAATATATAGAGGCAAAGAAACAAACATTTGATGGCGCTTATAACCACGATCCAGATAACATCATTTGTGATGAACTGTGGTGTGAACAAGAATCTCTTGTTTATCGAGCAATATTGAATCGCAAACAAGAACTTTATGCTGAGGCGCTTGCAGACTATTCGGGCATGGATTTAAAATTTATTCAAGAGAATAAAGCGCATCAATTATGGCAGGATAACCCAGAGATACAGGGAATGCTCAATCAACTGTGGAGTGATTATGAACCACAAAAATACTCAAATGAATTCATCGAGTTAGCTATGGCTACTCCGAGAATGTGGGACACAGAAAGTCAACCTCCAACTTTGAAGCATCGAGAAATGTTTGTTGTAGATTTTCCCTACGAGGTAGAACTCTTTGTAGAGCCAATATTTGCTATTGTCACAGTCCCCAACCGTCCGGTTGATCAAGTTCGTTTAGAACAAAGGATGTTCAGTATTATTCAAAACTCATGAATTTGGAGCAGCATCAAATACAGCAACACCAAGCAGTTTAGCCTCCGCAGGGCTTTTCCCAAATTGGGAATTATTATTTATGAGGGAATAGCGATCGCCCTTTCACACTGTGCTAGCTAAATTTTCCCAAGTTTGGGAAACTTGTAGTGAGAAGATAATCTCAGAAATTCTCACTGTGACTTGAAGAAGATTTTGAACAGGTGAATAAAATTTTTGGCTTATTTGCATTAGACATAACCTTACAACAACAATTCCCCACACCGAAGGGCATAGGGAATTTTTAGAGAATGAATAAGTGATTTTTGGCTCTGTGCGGAGATAATTCGCTAGTCGTTAGTTTTAGAATTATTCATCGCGTAATCAGCTTTGTATCTATCATCCGCTTCTATATTTCTTGCGCTCGTTTCTCAAACCATTTTACAAATTGCGGAAAAGTTTGAGGATTAATAACCTGATCTACAGGAAACTCATATAGGTATGCGTAACGGCTAAAGTATATGCCTAAGCGGGTTATCGGTTCGATATCTGGTTCAAATCGTCTTTCAATTAGCGATAGAACGTAGTATCCGAGCAATTGGTCAAAAACCTTGCGCTCAAAAGTAAGTTTGTTTATTGTTTTGATTTCTATCAAACAATCATCCAGAATTAAATCCGCATCTGCTCCCTTGACGAGAAGAGAGCCTGGCCCGAAGTCAGGATTTAAAAGAACCCTTCCTTGTGTCCTAAAAAGATTAGGATCAACAATGTTAATTAAATTCCTTAAGTCTGCAATATCTTCCTTATCTATAAATTCCAGATTTTCAACAATATAATCACTCCGGCGGGTAAATGGGTCTAGCTTGCCCAACAATAAAGCAGATTTGAGCAGTTCATCTGAAAATTTTCCAGTCTCCAAAAAGTTTAGATAATTGTGTCTCGCCTCTGCAACGATTACATTTCCAATCTCATAAAGGTTATTTTCTCCTCGTCGTTGTAACACCCTTAAAGCTCGTTCTGCTGCCCATCCCCCCTCGTCCTCCTCAGCGTGAGGATTTAGGTATTTAGCATAAAATCTTAAAAGGTAATCTGCGGATGTGCCGATCAACCGAGAATGTCCTTCTAAAATTGGGGGTGCTAATAGTTCCCGTTTTATATTAAACTTGGGCTTTTGAAATTCCATCTTAAATTTAGCTCGAACGTCTGGTATTTCTAGAAAAGAAGTAAGAGACATAGTTTTTATCAAAAAATCAAAAGCCAGTCTAACTAAGTCGGGCTGTCCAAAGATATGACGAATTATCATTGACTTTGAAACCAAAATAAATTATATTATCCGCCTTTAAAAACCATCAGAACACAGCAGAATTTTTAGGAATTCTGGGAGATATTCATACTTGTCTAAAATAAGATCCGCGATTGTTAAATACCACTTGTGATAGAGTTGGGGGTCTTGATGGCTAAATCCCTGGCTGAACCAACAATTGCAGGTGCGAATATCAACATGACAGATTTCTGCAACTAACTCACGACTTACATCCCATTTTGATGTGAATTGTTGGTGAGTCATTAGAGGTTCAGAGGAAATGAATGCTCTCAATCTTGCTAACTGTTGGGGCGTTAAAGGTTTAGGATTACTCATCAATTCGCACCCAACAGGCATTCACAAACTCAGTCGTTATGAAGAACATTATTTTAACTATGGTTTTTATCATGATTCTTCTATTACCTTGATTAAGGTTTCTATAGACGAGTTACTGTAAGGTTGCGTTTAATCAACACCAACTAACTCGTATTTGCTAACATCGATTAGTCGCCACGACTCTGCCACAGATAATTCATCAATTTTGAGGTGTGGTGCGGCTGTGGCGCTTACTAGTTAAGCATCCCACAGATTTTAGCCACACCGCCACGCCACAGCGCCACACCTCGCCACACCTCCTGACGGTGCAGTTTTACCTGTGGGGCAGCGAACTACCAATCATGTTTGCTCCAACTTTCTTTTTTATCAAAAATGAGTTGCCCAGCATCAACCAATTCACCCAAGGCTAGAATTAATTTAATATCGCCTTCAAGCCTTAGCTCATCTTTTTTCTTCAGGTCTGCAAGCAACTTCGGCTCTTTATTTTTGGCATTATCAAAGAACGATAGTAAGCGCTTGGCTAGGTCAGATAAATCTTTTTTTACTCCAATGTCAACTTCAGATGAGGGCATATCTGTCAGTTGTTTCGAGTCGATTGTTAGTGCAAATTCAAGCCGTGAAATATCATCTATCTGACCCAGCTTCTCATACTCAGGAATAGATAAAGCTTTGTGGTCTTGCTGTAATTCTGGAAAGAAAGTAAGAAGCGAACGAACCGGGTCGGGTTGTCCGTTGCCGGGGTGCAATTTGGTTTTTAACCATTCGGGCAACGAACCTAACTCTCCTCCCTTAATCGGCTCCCCAAAGTTGTTAGGGTTAGCTTTGAAATACGCTCCGCTTGAAACATTAATTTTCCGAAGTGCGCCAATCGACACTGATTGAGTTTGGCAGCCAATGAAGTTAATTCCAGCCTTAAAAGTTGCTGCCAAGCCTCCGGTTTCTTTTCCAGCAATTGAAGTCAGATTCGATGCGTGAAGCACAAGGATTAAAGTTGCACCCGTCTTCTCAAACCTGGACAAAAGAAACTGTAACGTATCGCTTCTCTCGCTCTCCTCCAGTAATGAAAGCAACCTCATCGCTTCGTCAATTACGAGCAGTAAATTTTTATTTGAGTACGGATCAGAGTTCTCTAACTTTTTCAGAAATTGCAATAACTCCCGTGCCACCAACTTATCGGCTTCGTCTGCTTTTTGCCCATCATGAGCTAATGCACTATGAAGGTTACAGGCAAAGGGATAGATGTCAATCCCTGCCGTGAAATATTCGACTTTTAACGCGGAATTATCTGCTGCTGATAAAATCGTAAGTAAGCCAGCAAGTGTGCCTTTCCCGCCTCTTTGATTGCCAGTAATGGCGAGAATTTGAGAGCCAATAACCTCATCAATTTTAAAACCATCCCTTTTCAAAGAATCAATAATTGTGCTTGCCCGTTGAGCCAATGGCATATTGACTAATGCCTGTGGTGACGGGGTTGTAGAGTCAGTTTGAGATGCTGGCAGAGATATTTCAGCCTTCCCGCTATAAAGTTGGTCGTCAGTAATGTATTTAGTCGGCTGCGGCTCAATAAATTTAGGTTTATTATCCTCCAGTCTAGATGCCTCAATTTGTGCGCGATGTTGGTCTAGTGCATTTAGTAAATTAGTATCGACACGCATATCTGGCGCAACATTTCCTATGTGCGCTGTGACTTGTTCCTGGCTCGGAATTGCGCCGTTAAATTTAACAAACGAATCAAATATCCATCTGTAGGCATGGAACCTTTTTAGCGGTTCTACTTGCGTTAAGTAGTCAGTTAAGAGTGCAAAGTGAGAATTTAAAAACTCGTACTCCTTGCGCTCTTTTGGAGAGAGATAGTATTGTAATTGTTCAAATTCATCTGGATTGTTGCTCGAAGATTCTCTTAAATCGGCATTCCCCAAAGTGCCAGCTAAATCCAGAATATTCCCTCGAAGAAATGGAAGCGGAGAGAACGAACCTGTGTGGCTGGCATCGATAAAGCATCCATGAATGTATCCCACCAATCCCAGCACAACACCAACGGGCGCTAGTGGGGATAATGCGTGCAGAAAGAATCCAGTTGTCAGAACCACACCGCATATTAATTTATTGGCATTAATACCCGCTCTTTCCTCCCTGGCAAGTTCTAAAAGTTGGTCGCAGCGCTCTTTCAACCAGTCCGCAACATAGCCATTTTCAAGATATTCTATAGTAGGGTAAGATGCTCGGATATGGGCAGTCTGAGGCGTTTCTAGACGTGGTAAAGGTGGCTTATCTTCCATGATTTTAGTGCGAGGTTGTCAGCGATTGCACTCTGAATTGTTTAGAATGCAACCGCTAATATGTACAATTAACTTCCCTTCAACATCCGATAAACAACATAACCAAGCTCTGCGGCTACAATAGAAAATAAGTTGTAAACAAGGCACTTGAAAATATCGCCTGGGTTAGTAAACTGTAAGGGATTACGGCTGCTAAATGTTTGAATTAAATCAAAAGTCCAACTTGCGATGGCAATCAACCCAACTGTCCTGGGCGATATTCCGCTAGTGGCTTTTACTTGAAATGCAGCGTTGCGAATCGTGGCTGATTGGACAATTTGGATCACGAACGAAAGGGCGATAGCGAAAATGAAAGCGGGATTAAAAATAATTCCAGCCCAGGCTTTTAGTGGATAGAAAGTAAACCCCGGCAACCAAGACCAACCAGCCCATACTTGCTCAAAAAATGGGAACAGCGCAGCTCCGCCGAATAATGATTGCCAATAACTATCCGCAGTAAACAACACTCCGACCACAAAAACAAGAGAGCCAAGCGCAATTGCACCCACACTTCCTGCTTCCGAAAAATTCTCCATTATAGAGGCTAGAAAGCGGGGAATTATTGAAATCAAAAGGACGAGCCATTTAGCCAGGGTGTGAAAGATGTCAGATTTATCTTTCTGTGGTTTACGATCTGGTGCGCTTAAAGGTGTGCGTCCGTCAGAAGCTGTTAAAGGTGGTTTATTACTTTCCATTATTTCCTTAGTTATCTGAATTAATTACTGGAGCATTTTTACAAGCTGTTGAGGAATCGCCCTTCCAGGTAAACTTACGATTCTGAATTCTCCCCGCACAAATGTTGCTCCTGTCGTAGACGAAAACTACTTCATCTGCTAAATAATTCTGAAGTACTTGGCGTTTTAACCGAGGACGAGTTTTAGAGTTGTCGTAATCAATTAACCGCAAGCTTCTCCCCTCTGGTAGCAGCCCAGTTTTTTGAATTAAATCGGCAGTAGTTTTGCGCTGCTGGATGCGGTCACGGTTTATTTCTTCGCTAATTGCTAACTGCTTTTTGGTTGCATAAGTTGTATATTCTGAAGGCATTTGTAGGAAGAGTGGGGCAAGGATTAAGGCTCCCCCAAGTGCTGCAACAGAGGATGGGAGGATGTATTTATCGGCTCTTGACGACATGGTTTTATTAGGGCAGTTCATTACCCCAGGCATATTTATCGTTTGGGAAGATTGAATTTAATTTGATTGATAAGTGCCGACGCTAAATCTAATTGCTCCTTAAAAGACAATTCATTAAATCGCTCAGTAGCAGGGGTAATGCAACCATCTACTTTATGGGGGTCATAATATGGGCTTACCTCTGCGGTCATCGTGACGGTTAATGATGAAAGTAGCCAAAGTCTTTCGGAGTTGTTTAATTGCTCAAATGTCTCCCCCCAGATTTGTTTCATCTCGTCAAGTAGGCTTGATGCGTTGGTACTCATAAGAAAATCCTCTATCTATACTTTGCAGAAACAGTAACAACTCGCTCCACTAGTTCGTGGGATTGTGGATAATCCTTCACAGCTTCGCGTACTGTTTTGATGTCCCCATCTTCTATGCCATTTGCGACTGTCATCGCGTTATCCCAGCCGCCCAGCTTCTCCGCATTAGCTCCTAATTGTGTGTGGGCTAACGTGTCCTTAAAATCTCTATTCATGTGGTAGTAAACCGATTATTTTTGTTGTGGATTATTCAAGAGATATTACTTTTACTCAGACTTAAGGCTTGTTGAGATGAGCAAGTATTTCAGATTTAGCAGAGTTGAATTTTTGTTGCACCTCCACTCCCCACAGCTACCGCGACGGTGAACATTGTGTTTCTCCCGAAGGAAGTACAAAACTCCGAAATATCCAATTGCGATAAACCCAGTTGTGGCAACGAAAAATGCAACTCTTTAATTGACTATCATGCTGCTCCTTTAAAACCGTTGGCCATTGCGCTAAGTGCTAATTTATTTGGCTGTGTAGATTGCTGCACTGTTTCTACTTTTGATGTTTCCGGCACATTACGCTGTTGAAAAACTAACTTCTCTAAGCAACTACTAAGTGCTTGTGTTGGTACGTCTTGGGGTAAATTAAACATTTCGCACAATTCCTGAACTGCCAAAAAGGAGATGGTTACGCGCCGAGATTCGTAGTTCATATTTATTTACGCTCCTTTTGAAATTTCGCTTAATAATCGCAACCCCATTGCATTGATGAATTGGGGATTTTTCAAGACCACAAAACCTAAATCGGCTAGGTTCTGATCCACAACTGGCAAAGAAACACCACCACCCCAGGCTACAAGGTATTTCGAGCTATCAAGGTAATTACCAGCAGTTACAAAGTTGGCGAATTTCTCAATTCTGCTACTCCACCACTCATCCAGACATTTGCTGTACTCAGTTTCAAACTTCTTGCCTGTCAAGTGGTTGCCGCCATAAGTAAAAGTCCCTTCCAGAATCCCCTTGTTGACCCAACTCGGCGAATGTTTCATGTCCCTGCTTAACAAACTCACCTTGTCATTCCGCTTGTCAAGGGTTTCTGCAATCATCGAGTGCAGTTCACCACAACCACCTTCGATTAAATGTCTGTCAACCACTGCGCCAGCCCCGTTAAATACGGTCGCCAACCACGTTGATGCGCCGAGATCCAATGCGATCGCTAATTCCGATCCATCAAGTATTAAAGAAGCTTCACCAAATAGGCAGTAGGCAATGGAGCCAAAACCTTCGGGATAGATTTCTGGGACGACAATCTCAACTGTTTTGCTGACAATTTCACGAGTTACAGGGTGCAGATGCTCAAAGGTGTGAGTCCCTTCGACTCGGCGTTTAATCTCTTGGCCCCAGCGTTCTGGGTTGTGATTGCTCAAACTAATCGAAAGTTTGACCCCATTGGGAATATTGAGAACTGCTAAGTCTGCAAGAATGCTTTCTAGTGCCAGTTCTGCTTTTTTGGCTTTGTCCTCGTGCAATAAGATGTGGTCATTCTCAGCGATCGCTGCACTGCCCCAAAAGAATTGTGTTTCTCTCAAGTCTGCACGATGCCCATCAACATATCTCACCCAGCATCCATCTTTAGCGATCGTCTGATGATGAGTTCTGTTTCGGTTGCGAACAACTGAGTACGCGGCTGGCATCATGATCGAAAAATCACCATACAGCCCCTTCCCATACCCCGCACCTGCGTCTTTTCCGGCAATGTAGTCAGTTAGCCCAGATTTGGAAATTAATTCAGCCTGAAGCAACCAATTTGTGGCATTGGCGGTTGTCAAAGTCATAGTTAATAATTCTTTGGAAATCTTGATTTCTCTGGACTGGACTTGGTTTTTAGGCAAATCAGCGTAAATCCAGATATCCAAGCATGGGCAGCCAAAGCGTCACTTTCCGGCTTCGGTTGCCTTTGTTTGGTGGCGTTTTTTGGCTATGGTGCTATCATAACCTTAAGCACGTAAATAACGCAATACACCCATTTACCCTAATGACTTGATTCATCCTTAAAGGGATAATCAAAGGTACGCAAATGTGGTAAATGTGTTGTGACTGAAGAAAAGCAAGTAACTTACAAAATGTTTCTACCTGAATCTATGAGAGCTAGGTTTAAGTCCATCTGCGCTCTCAAGGGTGTGAGCATGAATGAGGTTTTGCTTGAGCTAGTAGAAACTTGGGTGACAGAAAACGAAGCCCAATCATCTAAAACTGGCAGAGGCAAAGGAGTGGCGTAATTGAAAAACTAAGAGGTGATCGCCGAAACATTGGAAGCAAAAATTGGAACCTACACCATGACAGAATCCCAGATTGAAGATATTTATAGTCGTCTCAACACCTTGACTCAGAAAGTGAATAGCCTTGAGTTGCTTACGGGGACAATCGGCACAAGCCAAGCAGCGATCGCCCAAATCTACAGCAGATTAGACAACTTCGCTGAAACCACCAGCAACAACTTTATCCAGGTCACTCAACGTTTTGACAGCATTGAGAATCGTCTATCCCGGATTGAATCGACCCAATCCAATCACGGTGAAGCGCTTGGCTTACATAGCCAAGTGCTGAATAATCACACCCAAGTACTAAATAGTCACACCGAACTACTGAATGCAATCCTCGACATTCTCCGCGATCGCAATGGTGGCAGTGGACTATGACCAACGCAGACCAAACCCAGGACATTACAGCACGACTAGACGATATAGACGATCGCCTAGAACAACTGGGCGATGAACTAGACCTTATCCGCACGATCCAAAATGCTAACAGGCGAGAAATACGCGCCAATAGCCAAACATCTGCGCGTTTAGAGAGGACGGTCACGCAACTGGCTGATATTGCAAGAGAGCATCAGCAAGCTCTAAGAATTAGTCAGCAAAACTTTGATCGCCCTTGGGAGTACTTGTTTAATAAAGGTAGTAATAAAAACATGCACTCAGTAATTAGCTACTAATTCAGTCAGCAGATTAGCAGTTTTTTGATGCTTACTTTTTTCTTAACAATTCATCCTGGATGCGATTGATAGGGTTTTAGACGGTGCAAGTCTAGTACCAAAAAGCCTAAAATCCTTACATAGTACGCATTTACCTCTTGCGTTGGTACACCAGTACCAAGTACACTGATTTCAAACGACTGTGTGCAGATATGTTTAAGCGACTCGAAGAGACACCCTTGACAAATTACGCCTCCACTCGCCTGACCGCAGATGAGAAAATGCAACTTGTCGATATGGCTGCTGAACGTGGCAAGAACCAGAGTGTAATTCTCCGCGAAGCCTTTCGACTCTATTTGTCACAATCCGTTTTGATTCCTGCCCAAAAAAATAGACGGAGGATGCCGACAAGCCAAGATGTTCTACTGTAAAGTTTTTGCCAATACCAAAAAACCCATGAGCCGGAAACTCACAGGTTTATGGCTCAAAACTTTCATTTTGAACAATAACGTTTTTTCAACTTGTGAGATGGGTGTAACCAGCACCCGATCACACTTTCCACCCAATTAGTTTCACCCCTAGAGAAGGGCTACTTTACTTCGATGGTTGGTTAGGTTTTCACCCAAAACCATTTACTAGCCCCATTTTGGCGGGGACTTGTACTTGTTTTATGATATCCGAATTTTGGGAATTATTTCAATAATTCAGAATCACACAAATAAACTCAAATCGAGTCAGCAAATGCGGAAAACTAACTACAAAACTCGTCGTAGATCAATAAAGCTAGGTCTTTCTCCACTGGGTGGCAGCATCAACCACTATTTGGAGATTAAAAATGTCGGTAAACTCAAGATTAATTTTGGCTGCGCTAGAAAAAGGTAAAGAAATTACCGCACTGCGATCGCAGAAAAACGATCAAAGTAACAGTTCATTTATTCATAACTGTATAGCAATAGATTGTTTGATGGGTGGCAATACTTCTGCCCATAATCCTTATTTACAAGCTAATACAGTCAATGTAAGCTTAGATAACTCACTAGCGATGAATGCTGGAGGCGTGGCGTAATGGTAACGACACAACAAACCCACACCTCAAGAAATGACCAGCCGTTTGAAAAATTCGACATCAGGAATTTTATAGATCAGCTAGAACCGTCCAAGACTAAAGGTAAATTCATTTGTCCAGTTTGTGGCGGTAATGACTTATCTATTGTCCCAGAAACCGGAAAGTACAGATGCTTCAACGACTGTGACTGTAAGGACATCAGAGAGGCGATTAAACCTTGGGCTGAGGTGCTAGCAGAGCGGCATGGGAATAATTACACTCCATCGCCAAAACGGACGGTAAATAAACCCAAGTTAATCAAACCCAAACCAACCCTAATCCCAGGCGACTCAAGTCTAGTAACGTTATCCGAGCCAGCGACCGATATTCCCCAACCCCAAAAATTAACGAGCAGGCCACCCAAGGAAGTTGGCGGCAATGCCACTCAAATAATTTATCTTTACTCAGAGGATCAATGGGTTGCTCGTTATCAATGGGCAGATGCCAGTAAGGAGAAAGGTTACAGCAAGACTTTTCGGCAATGGCATAGGCGGGAGGATGCCACAATAGAGATGCGAAAGGGGGAGAAACCTTGGACAGCGTATCGTCTTGATGAAGCCATCGCGGCTGCTAAATCTGAAGAGAAAACGCCAGCATTGCTCCAGGTGGAAGGTGAAAAATGCGTCGAAATTCTTCGGTTAAATCAAATTGCTGCAATTACCTTCCAAGGCAGCAGTTGGAGTAAAAAAAGTATTCTCCCAGAATATGAACGCATCAAACAGTCAGGCATAGGAGTAATTCTATTCCTCTATGATAATGACCCCACTGGGTTAAAAAAAGCTGAAATATGTTCTGAATGCGCCAACGAGGTGGGGATTGCATTTATTGCGATTGACCCAGTGAGTATCTGCCCCGACTTACCATTGAAGGGAGATATTGAGCAAATCCTGGGGCAAATGGAAACACCAGAATTTATCCGCAAACTAGAGGAGCAGATTCACGCAGCTATAGAGGAGCGATCGCGCCAACTGGTAAAAGAAGAGGAAGAATCGTTTTTTGATTCCGACACTACTGATAGTAATGACTACAAAAAGCGTGATTTTATAGATTTCAGCGCATTAAGTGAAGACGATCAGGCGTGGCAACAGAGAAAAAGGTGGAGGTCGCCACAGTCCTACCAGGGGGAAATTGGATGGTGGAAAAAACGCGAAAAAGATGGTGAGGAGTTTTTCGATCCTGCGTGTAACTTTGATTTTCGGGTAGAGCGTGAAATTCAGGATGCTGATGGTGGTGGCTTAGTGCTGCTAGTCAAGCGCAGTTTTGATGATAGAGAAGTTCGAGTAATCATAAACTCGACCGATTACACTAAGCCTGACGTTTTTACCGATGCTTTGAAACGAGCGATGGGAACAGGCATTGTTTGTAACCTAAGCAAAATAGAATTAAACAATCTAATCCATACAAGACTGCATCAATACCGCACCACACGCAAAGGCAGATTATTTAAGCGGATTGACCGTTACGGGCAGCAGACTGATGGAACTTGGGTATTTGAGGATCGGCAATATAAAAAAGATGGAACCCCAACAAACGAGAACGAATCAGGTTGGGTCTTTAACGCATCACTGGGTAGGGAAGATTTTATCCCCTGCCCAGAATTAGCACCGGAAAACCCACTGGCATTAAAAAGGCTTGTCGATGCATCTCGCGCATTCTTGGGGACAAAGAATATATACCAGATGTTACTAACGATAGGCTGGGTCACGGCAGGGTTAAATTTTCGAGAAATATTTGCACAAAACAAATTGTTTCCCATCTTAAATTGCTTTGGAGTTCCCGGTAGCTTTAAAACTGTAGCAGCTGAAGTAGGAGCATCACTGATTGGTAAGAATTGGCCAGAACTCGGAATCCTTGGGCGGGTTAGCACCTCAGCACTTTATGAGCTTGGTTCTAGGCTAGG
The DNA here is from genome assembly GCA_964252435.1 of uncultured Nostoc sp. Taxonomy (GTDB): domain Bacteria; phylum Cyanobacteriota; class Cyanobacteriia; order Cyanobacteriales; family Nostocaceae; genus Nostoc. The sequence continues at coordinate 19,752 of CAXUOL010000013.1, read as the reverse complement.
CTCAATACCATTCTTTTTGGATGATCCAGAGCGGAGCGCCGAAAATGAGGAGTTGACTAAAAACTGGTATAACTGTAAGCCTCGCAGAGTTCGCGGCAACCAACAGACTCCACACTGTCCAATGGGGATAACAAGTAACCACATAGTTGGTGGAGAACAACCCGCAACTTTCACCAGAATTGTGCGCGTTCCTTATGACGTGGTTACTGGTGGAAATAAAGTAGCATTTCAAGAACTCAAATTAGCAGAGGCAGAAGCAAGTGGTGCATTTCCAGACTTGATAGCGCTTGGCTATCCCAAAGAAGCCATCGATGAGATTGAGTCCGAATTGTTGGAGTATCTACCACACGCTCACGCCCGGATTGCCCAAAGCCTCGCTATTGTGACTTGGTACGCCCAGAAAGTCGTTGACATGACCGGCGGTACTGAAAACATCAAGCAATGGGTAATAGAGAATTGCTGCGGATCTGAAAATGATAGCGATGCGAGTGGTGATTCTCTCAAAGACTACTTGACTAAGATTTTGACACTGGAATCAGAAAATTTAATCGGTGACTGGAACTTTAAACGCGACGTTCAGCGTGACGGACAGTTATATCATGCACTTTACGCTCACGACGCTTGGAAGTTACTCGATCACAGATTCAAACCAGCAACTTACAACGAGCGTTCACTAAAAGCCTTGGTCATAAAAGCGGGTGGCGTAACTAACGTAACGTCTCGTTTCTCTTGCGATCGTGACCAAGTACTAGCTTATAAACGCGCATTACTGACTCCACGGACAGATGTCGATGGAAATGCAATTCGTCTCAATCCACCGGAAACCCTGCCCAGAAAAGCTTGGCTAGTCCCAGCAGCACTCTGGGATGAGGATGAGAAAATAGATAAGCCCGTAACCACTGTAACCGCCTGTAACCAGAATCCGGTTACACCCTCAAACCCTGATGATACAAGGACTTTTGACCATTCAAATACTAACTGTAACCATGTAACCAAAAAAAATGAATTAGAAAAAGAAAAAGAAGATGAAAAAAAATTCAACACCATAGTAAATCCAACCACTCCAGGAATTGAACCTTCTAACCAAGACTCTGGTTACGGTGGTTACACACCACTGGAGAGTGAAAAAACTAAGGGAAATCACGCCATTGAGCCTGTTACCGAAGACCAGTTACAGCCGGTTACGCGGTTACAGCCAGCCCCAGATGCTTCTTTGCTAGCAACCTATCACACTCCAATGCTTGAGGATGAAACTGTGACGGGTCGTGACGGGGGTGTGACGGGTAAACCAGAAAAATCACGCCATGAAGAAAAAAATAAATCAACTAAACCATCAGGTCACTCTCTACAGGAGAAAATAATTGACCTGTGGAGTGACCATCCAAAATTAGGTGAACTTGTTGTCAAAGCTTCCCGGAAAGAATTGGATCGCGCTCTGGCTTCTTGGAGTGATGACCAAAAAGCCCATGTAATGTCATGCCTGAAGACGACCCAGGAGGCGGATTTGATGATTATGACAATTAGAAATATGCCCGACCAGTTTGACCATGATTCAGTTACTAAGCTGATTAAATGCTGGAAGCCAGGATTCCGGGAAGCTGTTTGGTACATAATGACCCCCCAGGAGCGCGAGGTTGAATGCTTCAGGCAGATTAACCCTAATGGGGACTTGGGGAACGCACAGGAACTCGGACTATTCAAACTAGAGTGAAGCCGACCACTGATGAATCACAACTACTTATGTTTGTAATTCTTCCAGTATTTATCACTTTTCCTTTTGACCTTTCACATCCATCATACTGCTCACAGCTTGGTCATCAAATCCCTATGATGCTTGGTTGACTGTGTGTGGGGGCTGTGACGGGTCATCAAATACTCCCCAATCACGCTCCCCTCACGAGCAAGGAACATGATTTTTCCCAGACCTGGGAATTTCAGTTACACTTCTTTACTCCTGCTACGACAGTGCATAATTCATGCTCACAGTAAAATTTGAGGAGGTTGTTTGGATCGATGGCAGCCTCCTGGGAGTATTCTACACACCTGGAAAATGCTGGCAATTCAGAGTAATTAGTTCTACAGGTGAAGTCTTTGGTGAGGAGCGAATTTACTATACATCTCTTGCCGCTTTGAACGCTGGGCGCAGTTGGCTAGGCTTGCCTGGGGTTTGATTATCGCCAGCAATCATCACCGTACATAACTTTTTGACTACCATCGGGGTAGAATGTAACACACCACCCTTGACTGACTCGCCAGCGAGCGTAAGCGGTAGTGCCAATCATTAAAATCAATGTTGCGATGCCCATAACTATCGCTACTTTTTTCCATCTAATTTGTTGTTTAGCTAATTTCATCTACCTTTACGCTCTCTATCTACAAAGCTGGTTTCGCTACTGTAGTACCATTTTTGCCTTGCGTATTTCTCGCCAAGATAGCAAGCTGGCTCTCTGCCACCAGGACGCACATAAGCAGAACGTCCACCGCAAATACTCCAATCTCTTGCTTGATCAAAGGGACAATCACAAGAAGGTTGCCGATCAGGACGGTTATCATTTGTGTAGGGAACGCGAATTCTACATGGCTCTCCACCAGACGGTACACCCCAGCAAACTACCGTTGCTGTTAAAGCCGGTTGCGATATCTTGAATACAACACTCAACAGCAAAATAACTGCCAAGAAGATAACGATTTTTAGCAGCAATTTCCGCAGAAATCTAAGAAAATCAGAAACTTGTCGGTGGAGATTCCAGTACCAGACAAATAAACCTTCACTCACCGATTCCGCAGAAGATGATGCCTGATTCTCTACCTTCTGTTTTGCAGATTTTACTTGATTATTAACCGTTACTTTAGCAGTAGATATTTTATTATCTATTGTTTGTTTGACTGTCTGTTGAACTGTGGATAGTTGAGTTTTAATCCAGTCAGAGTAATTAGTTGCGTTAATATCAACAAATAATAATGTGAATTTCTGTCCTTTGCCCAAATCTATGCGGTCATTAAAATTGAGGTTATAAGGCTTTAACGGCTCTAGGAGAGTATTGTTAAGGTATGTTCCATTACTGCTGTTTGAATCCTCAATAAAATAGTTGCCCCGCACTTGTCGAATCTCTACGTGTGAACGGGAGACAATATCAGAGCCAGGTAAATCAGCAACATCAATGTCAGGAATAGACTCAGACCCCGGCTTGCCAATGGTGAGTGTATAAAATTTTGATGGTAAATCAATTAATGTATTGGATTGGAGATGCAGTAATTTCGGCTGTAGTTCCTTCATTTACCCAGCTTTTTCTGTGGTCGTATTTAGGGTAACTTTAGTAAATCAGCTTTGTCCCCTGTAAAAATAACTACGTCCTACTTTAATTACAGTGGTGAAAAACTTCTGGGGTCAATTGCGTCACATCCTGATCCTCTAGATTGAACTTATGGCTTGATGTAAATTTTAATGTGACCTTTCACCAAAAAGAATATATTCTCAGATTGGGAATTTATCGAACTCAGACCTTAAGCAATGGGCTTTTCCCCGTAAGCTTCAAACAGAAGGTTTAAAGCCTCAGCCAATAATGCTTGGCTACTTTTATCTTGGTCAAGTGCCAGTCGCTTAAATTGCTTACAAACTATGGGGTCAAAATGCCCGACGATCGCCTTCTTCCCACGGCGACTTGGCGGGACTTTTGAATCAGAATTCTCATCAGCTAAAATTTCATCTGGCTCTACTTTTTTAGCAGATTCCGCCTTGCTAGGCTTTTTAGTAGCATTACTCAAAGCTTGATTCAGACTGGGTTTTTTAGGCATCTTCCTTATGCTTACTTGTTTGCATCTTATCATGTATACATTATTTAAGCTGCTTTAAAACCCAGCGATAGAGGTTCTTCACCTCGGTTGCTGCTTTGCCATTTGGCTCATATTCTTGAACGCTCTGCCCAGCAGTAACAGCGTGAACGAATGCGATTCTTTGAGTTAACCGCCAGGGGCAAACTTCAATATCCTGCTCCGAAATCCCGGTCTGTGCCTCATCCCCTAAATTACCCTTTGGCGGCACTGCATTCATAACGACGAAAGCTGATTTATGTGCCATTTTTACAAGGTCAGCCGTATCCTGAATTGCGCGTAAATCGAAAATTGCCGGTCGGGTTGGAATCAAAATTAAATCAGCACAGCGTATCGCAGCTAGAGCGGTTGACTCTGCATTCGCTGCGGTATCAATTATCGTGATATCAGCATTATTTTTTTCGGCTACCTCTAAAATATGGGGAAGCCTAGAAGCCTGAGCGGAGACTACAGCAGGTGATTCATCCTCTCTGCTGTCACCCCAACTAGAAAGACTGCCTTGCGGATCTAAATCAATTAACGCAACTTGTTTTTTATTCATAAACGCTGCAACACCAAGGTTTACAGCCAAAGTTGTCTTGCCCGTTCCTCCTTTCCTGGAAGCGATCGCAATAGTTTTCATTATTTAAAGTGTATATGTATACATGGTTGAATGTTAGTATCCTTCAAGTATAACCCTATTACATGGGTTATACATGTATACATGATTGAATGGTAACATAATGTGAGTATTGCGTTGAAAGGAAATAAGACACTGTTGGCGAAATATTGCTTAACATTAAAAAGTGATAAAACCAATCAATTTGGAGAAATCGTGACTTCTTGCAGCAGTTTTGGCACCAATCAGAAACTGTCAACCAGATGTTTTATTTCTTGAATAAATCGATTAAGTGCTTTCTGTGCTGCTTTGTAAGCTGAGGCTTGCCGTCCCAACTTCAATTCAAATAAAATGCGATCGCGTATCGCCTCAAAATCTACAACGTCATGCACAAAGTTAATGGCTGACCGTTCCTTAAGCTCTAAATTTTCTTTTTGAAGATTCTGTACTTCTTTTTGAAGATTCTGTACTTGGGCAATGAGTCTCGGAATCTCCAGATCGTCCCGTGTAATACTCGGCAATGGTTCAAAAAAATCCTGTGAATTAGAAGTAGAAATATTTGAATTTTTCCGTGTAATACATGGAATGACGTTACTTCTAACTATTTCCTCTAGATAGTCAGCCCTGGTTAATCTCAAGCATTCAGAGGCGATACCTAACGCCTTCCAGGTATCATCTGTTAGTCGTAAAGAACGCACCTCGCGGTAATCCGAGCTTTTAATCGCAAACTTCCCTTGAATATCCCTTTTCATCTTTTTCATAGGGTATGCCTACCATGTATTACACGGTAATTTTAAAAATCTTTTTAGTAATTGTCAATCGTGTATTACATGGTATAGTTGCTTTGACTTATTCTTTAATCACCTTGGGGTTGCAATTGTTTGAAACGAGATGAGCGAGTTTTAGCAAGAGGTATACCATTTAGCCAAGCATCCAACCGTACTAAATTAAGCGCACAAGCAATGAAAACCTGCATCAAGTGAGTTTTCTTTAAACCGATGTAGCGAGATTGACGTAGTGCCGAGCGCCGTATACCTTGTGAATGTGTTAATTCAATGCCTGCGCGTTGGTTGTAAGTAGCTTTCCATTCAGGTGTTTTTTGAGTTTGTCGTCGAGTTTGGAGTGCTATATGTTGCACCTGTGGAAGAAGGGTCAACTCTCGTGGTTCGGTTTTTGACTTAGTGCAAGATGAACGAACCGGACAATTTCTGCATGTTACGCCATTAAACCTCACACGAATAACAGGTTTCTCACTAACGTCTAGCCCTAGTAACCATTTAGTACTTTGGTGTCCTTGGGGACAGGTAACTTTCTCGTTATCCCAGTCTATTTGAAAGTTAGAGCTATCAAATCCTTGTTGAGCCTTGGTTTGCCAACTGGGATCTGACCGCACCGGGCCAATAATTTCAATATTATACTGAGTCTTGCTATTTACTAAATTTTCCGCAGTGGGATACCCAGCATCCAGTAGATGCTCATCTGGTAGAAAATCTTTTTCTTCAAGTCTTGAGTGGATTGGTTCCACTGCTTGCTCGTCGGTAATGGTGGATAGGGTTGTGTGGACGTTGGTGATGAAACGGGGGCTATCTTCGTCGCAAATCTCGGTCATGTGTACTTTATAACCAACCCAATCGATGCTACGTTTGCTACTGTAGTGAGCTTCGACATCATGGGGCGAATGAATCGCAATTGTAGATGGTGGCATATCTTTCACAGTACGCCATTTTACTCGGACATCTGGCTCTGGGGCATAAAATTGCTGTACCCATATTTGACGCAGGGTTTCTACTCCTGGTATTTGTCTTAACCACTGTGGCGCAGTTGGATCATAGATTGCGTCTAACAGCGCCAAACCGTCTGCTCCAATTGTGCTGCCTAGAGCTTCTCGCTCGAAGTCAAGCTTTGGTAAACGATAATTTTCTACACGACGACCATAGCGGTCAAACCAATCAGGCTGAATATTTGTTGCTAACCAGTCAGGTGCTGCAACTGCTAAACTATCGAGCGCAACGCGCATCCCTTCCCCCAATGTCTCTAATCGATTGAGGGTGCGTATTGCACTCTCTACATGGGTTGAATCAGTACGCTGTCGCCGATGGGTTTTGAGCAATCCTGATTCCTTCAAGCGATGTAGCAATATATCTAGTAGTTTTTGCTCTGCGCCACCTCCAAGTAGTCGAGTGCGAAACTCACTAAGGATTGAATAGTCAAACCCAGAGTCGGTTAAAGCCAGGCTCAACACATATTTCCAGTCAATATGTCCACGTACTGCATCTGCCGCTTGTCGGTCAGATAAATTCTCCATAAATTGCATTATGCACACCAATGCTAACCGCCAAGGTGTATACGCTGGCTGCCCGTTTTGTGGAAATAAGTCCGCAAATACTTCCTCCTCAAAGATACTTCCCAAGGTATCCCGGATCTTCATGTAGATATTTCCTTTTGGGAAAGCTGCACGCGCCACCTCTACTGTTTGTTGAGGTATGTCGGGGATATTTTGAGGATGCATCGACATGGTAACAATTTATCTAAGCGTTCAGGATTTAATTATCCTATCGCTGCGGAAGTAATCAGAATTTTCGTGCAATATTACGTTGCCAAAATTGTTAAGCAATATTTCGCCAACAGTGTCAAATAAGCTGTAACCCTTATAAATTACAATCATTCTTAACCGTTTGAAAAGATGCAGAAATCAGGCATGTAGTCATGAGAGGAAAGCATCAGCAAGAAATGCTACTTCTCCGTCATTACATTTTGAATACTACTTAGTATAATTATGTAATTGTACTTGCCTGAAATAGGAATTAGAATGTCCATGAAGGAAGCCACAGCACGAATCAAGATCAATAAGCTACTCGAAGCGGCTGGCTGGCGATTCTTTGCGAAAGGGGGTAAAGCAGCCAATATCTGCCTTGAGCCGACTGTGGATATTAAGCAATTTGATCTGGATGAGTTTGGGGAGAATTTTGAGAAAACAAGCAAGGGCTTTATTGATTTTTTATTATTGAATGAAAAAGGCTTTCCCTTTATTGTTCTTGAAGCAAAGGCTGAAAGCATAGAACCTCTGGTTGGTAAAGAGCAAGCTCGAAAATATGCACAATCCCAAAATTGTCGTTTTTTGATTCTTTCTAATGGCAATTTGCATTATTTTTGGGATCTTGAACGTGGCAATCCTTACATCATTACAACTTTTCCAAGCCCCACATCTGTGATGGGTTATCAAAAAACAGTTCCCGATCACAAACGCCTGGTTCAAGAGGATGTTAAGAATGATTATGTGGTGCTAACACAGCGACCTAACTATCAGACAGAAGCGGCTTGGATAAAAGAGTCAGAACGGTCAAATTTTATTAATACTAACGGTTTGCGCTTTCTTAGACCTTATCAAAAACAAGCCATATACGCTTTACAAAAAGCGGTGGCAGAGGGGAGAGATAGATTTTTATTTGAGATGGCGACAGGGACGGGCAAAACCCTGACTACTGTGGCTGTGATTAAACTCTTTTTGCGGACTGGGAATGCTCAACGAATTCTTTTTTTGGTAGATCGTTTAGAGCTAGAGGATCAGGCTAAAAAGGCTTTTGTTAAGATACTGGCTAACGATTTTAGAACGGTTATCTATAAAGAAAATCAGGATGATTGGCGACGTGCTGAGATTGTGGTGACGACAGTTAAAGCTTTGCTAACTAACAACAAATATAAAGATAATTTTTCGCCTACGGATTTTGATCTGGTAATTTCCGATGAGGCTCATCGCTCGATAGGGGGAAATGCTCGTGCAGTTTTTGATTACTTTATTGGCTATAAATTGGGTTTGACGGCTACACCCCGCGATTATCTCAAACAGTTTGACACAGCGAAGCCAACTACTAAAGATCCCCGCGAATCTGAGCGTCGTTTGATGCTGGATACTTACCGCACCTTTGGCTGTGAAAATAGCCAACCTACTTTTTGCTATTCGTTATTGGACGGGGTGAGAGATGGGTATTTGATTCATCCAACGACGGTAGATGCTCGTAGTGAGATTACGACTCAACTTTTATCTAAAGATGGATTTATTGTTGAGTTTAAGGACGAGCAAGGAGAAGATCGCAAAGAGACGTTTAAGCTACGACAATTTGAGAAACGCTTTTTTTCGCCAGCGACTAATCAACTTTTTTGTAAAACTTTTTTAGAAAATGCGCTTCGTGATCCAATTAGTGGTGAGGTTGGGAAATCGATTATTTTTGCGGTTAGTCAGCCCCATGCGCTTAAATTAGTGCAAATTCTTAATGAGATGGCAGATAAAATGTTTCCTGAGAAATATCAATCTGATTTTGCTGTGCAAGTCACTTCACAAATTACTGATGCTCAACAATTTACTATTAATTTTACTAATAACAATTTGCTTGGCTCGGCTAATTTTTTACCGACATATAGAACCAGTAAGGCTCGTGTTTGTGTCACTGTGGGCATGATGACGACGGGTTATGATTGTCCTGATTTGCTCAATGTGGGACTGTTCCGACCGATATTTTCGCCTACGGATTTTATTCAAATAAAAGGCCGCGGTACACGCAAGCATAATTTTCTCGATCAGCTTTTTGATCAGGATATTAGGGAAGGGGTGAAGCAACCGCAGAAAACTTCTTTTAAATTGTTTGATTTTTTTGCGAATTGCGAATATTTTGAAAAAGAATTTAATTATGATCAGGTTCTCGACCTGCCTAAACCCCAGACAAACAGCAGCGCTAATGGAGAGCTAGTGGGAGGGGTTGAAACCTACGAGCATCTTGGAGACGATATTCTGTCCAGCATCAAGGAAGAGGTGATCGGCATTGACGGAATGAAGATTGATCGCCTATTTTATGAGAAATTTGAACAAACGATCCGTGAAGATGCGATTATTGTGGAGGCGGTGGAGTCTGGACAATGGAATCGGGTAATCGATTATGTCAATCGTGAATTTTTTGATGATCCAGACCAGTTTTATACACTCGAAAAGTTACGCAAGGCGGCCTCGGTTGATCGCCGTTTAGGGTTGAGGGAGATTCTTGAAAAAATCTTTGGTTTGATTCCCCGTTTTAAATCGAAAGATGAATTACTGGAAGAAGAGTTCTCAAAATTTGTGGCTGATTACAAGCCTGAAGAGGCAGAAGCCATTCCTGCGATCAAGAATTACTTTAAGGCGTATATTACTGATAGCCAGGTTCGCCAAATTATTGAGGTGAAGAATTATACTGAGTTGGCAACTAATGCGTTTTTATCGATTAGTGATTTTAAAGCTGTGCCTGAGCAATATCGCACCCTAATTCCTTATTATGTCAAGGATTATGTTTCCTTGGATCAATTTGCTGTTTAAAGGATTTTAATGTTAGATACTGATACAAAACGCCGCATTGATACCGCTCGTGATATTCTCGTTGGCAAGGTTCCCGATCCTAAATCCCAGGTTGAACAGATCACTATTGCTCTGATCTATAAGTTCATGGATGATATGGACGCGGGAGCGGAGGCGTTGGGTGGCGATCGCAATTTTTTTACGGGAGAATTTGCGGAGTATGGCTGGGCTAAGTTAATGAGTCCTAGCGTTAGTGGATATGATTTAATTGATCTCTACGGTAAAGGGATCAGCACCATGCCGCAAAATCCTGGAATTCCTGCGTTGTTTCGGGATATTTTTAAAAATGCATATTTGCCGTATCGTGACCCTGAAACGCTCAAAAGTTTCCTGAAAATCATTAATGAGTTTAATTATGATCATTCTGAAAGATTAGGGGATGCGTTTGAATATTTACTTTCGGTTTTAGGGTCTCAGGGGGATGCGGGTCAATTCCGTACTCCGCGCCATATTATTGATTTTATTGTTGAAATTCTGTCACCGAAAAAACATGAGGTAATTCTTGATCCGGCTTGTGGTACGGCAGGTTTTCTGATTTCTGCTTATAAGCATATTTTACGGACTAATAGGAACGCTAATAATACCAGCACGTTAACGCCTGATGAGAAGGGTCGTCTCGCTAAAAACTTTCAGGGCTATGATATTTCGCCTGATATGGTGCGTTTGTCGTTGGTGAATCTCTATTTGCACGGTTTTCCTGATCCGCATATTGTCGAATATGACACGCTGACATCGGAAGATCGCTGGGATGAATTTGCTGATGTGATTCTTGCTAATCCGCCCTTTATGTCTCCCAAAGGTGGGATTAAGCCCCATAAACGTTTCTCGATTAAGGCTAAACGCAGCGAAGTTCTTTTTGTGGACTATATGCTTGAACATCTGACAACTAATGGAAGATCTGGGATTATTGTTCCCGAAGGAATTATTTTTCAGAATGGTACAGCATACAAGAAATTACGAGAAAATCTTTTAAATGAAGCTCTTATTGGTGTTATATCTTTACCTTCTGGAATCTTTCAACCATACTCTGGTGTGAAAACATCGATCTTGATTTTGGACAAACGGATCGCCAAAAGTAGATCACAAATACTTTTTTCTAATGTTCAGGCTATCGGAGTTAGTCTAGGCGTTAAGCGCACAGTTACCGAACGAAATGATCTCCCCTCTATTCTCAAGGACTATGAGGCTTATTACGCTAATGCACCTGTATCTCAGCATTCATGGTACGCTGATCGAAGTGCGGTGTTAAATAATGACTGTAATCTAATCGGTGAACGCTACCGTCCAGTTGAACTTATTGCAGGAACTCGTACTGTTAAACTTAAAGAGGTATGTTTTTTAATTAAGGGAACTCACTCCAGTACGAAAACTGTTGCGGGAGATTATCCCCTTATTGTTACGGCGAAAGAATATCTATCTTCTTGTGACTACCAAATAGAAGGCGAAGCAGTTTGTGTCCCTCTTATCTCATCGACTGGACACGGAAAAGCATCAATAAAACGTATTCATTATGTTTTAGGAAAGTTTGCTGTAGCAAATCTTTTAGCAGCTCTTAGATCCAAAGATGATGATGTTTTGGATAGTAAGTTTCTTTACTTTATACTTGATACGCAGAAAGAGAAAATGGCTAACCTAATGAAAGGGGCTGCCAATGTAAGTATGAAGATTGAGGACTTAGCTGAGTTCCAAATCCCCCTGCCCCCGATCACAGTACAGAAGGAAATTGTCGCAGAGATAGAAGGCTATCAGAAAGTAATCAACGGTGCTAGAGCTGTGATCGACAACTACCGTCCCCATATTCCCATTCACCCCAACTGGCCAATTGTAGAGTTGGGTAAGATTATCGAGGGTAAACCAAAGAATGGTTATTCTGGCTGCCCAGTAGATTACCCAACAAAATTAAAAGTCCTATCTCTCAGTGCCACTACTTCAGGAATAATGGATCTCTCAAAGTTTAAGTTTCTAGACGAGGATATCTCAATTGATTCTCCTTGCCGTTGCCGATATGGTGATATTTATCTTCAGAGAGGGAATACGAAGGAACTTGTAGGGACAGCTGCACTCTTCGATGTGGACGAAGAAAATTATATTTATCCCGATCTAATGATTCGTGTTCGTGCAGATAAAACGAAGATTCTGAACCATTATCTTTTGAATGTTTTACAAAGTGCATCTGTTAGAGAATATGTAACAAGAAACGCTGTCGGGGCTGCTGGAACTATGCCAAAGATAAATCAGACAATTGTTGAGAGTATCCCAATCCCTCTTCCACCTCTCGAAACCCAAAAAGCGATAGTAACAGAAATCGAAGCCGAACAAACCCTTGTCAATGCCAACCGCGAACTCATTACCCGCTTTGAAAAAAAGATTCAAACCACCCTTAACCGTATCTGGGGAGAAGAAGAGAAGAGTGTTGTGGAGGGCTAAACTATGGATGAAGCACTGCAAATAATGGACTATCTACCACTATCATTCAAGACCGAGAGTGAACAGGAGTATATACAATTCCTCTGGGAAGCGTTCGAGTCAAACTATAATAATCAAAAATATCAGTTTGCCTTTTTTGCATACCACATGCTCACGATGAGTTTCATCTATTTTAACATCTGGCAAATCAAACAGACGGAGCCAAGTGATTTTGAAAAAGCAATGATTGGCTTCACTAAAGACCAAGAAAAAGTACTTCTCAGTGCAACGTCACCATTCACGTTGTGGCAAATTAATGAAAGTAGCGTTATGCGTTTTTTAAAGCTAATCGGCTGTGACAACGAAAAGGTTGGCAACTATGCAGGACTTGTAAAGGAACGTAATAATACTGCTCACACCAACGGTATTATCTCCTTCAGTACCCAAACGGCACTTGATCGCAAGATATGCGAAATCCTGCGCCTAGTAAACGAAATTCAAGCACATTCCAAATCCATAATCGAAAAATGCTATCATAATTTTTTTGCTTGAGAACAACGACTCAGATGATCGTGAATACATCGATGCAATCGATCAAATTCGTGAAGTCCTTATTCACCAGCATTACTTATCGCAAAAAGATATCGAAATTTGCCAAAAATTTGATCTTACAACTCTAGCTTATCATGCAGAGATAGAGAACATTCGCACTCTACATAATACACTGGAATCAGAATATGGGGTACAGCCGGGATACCTGCAATTTGGGACATGTTGTAAACAAATGTTGCATAAACCGATTTTGCGATTTACTAACTTGCCCAAAAATGGTAATAAGACATTCAAATTTTTGCACACTAAAAGCAACTCTTCACGCGATTCAGTCTCTCAAACTTGCTCATAAATGGTTGTTTTAGGGGATGTTTTCGCGGGGGGTGGTGCGCTCCAACTGGTGTTGAAACAACGCAAAATCAAGCATTTGCAAACATATGCGTAACATAACTTTACAACGTGTCCCAATTTGCGCGTATCCCGGCTGAACCCCAATATGGCATTGCAGAATAGAAATATGAATTATTGTGATCGCAGTTTGAGATGTAATAATAGGCGATCGCTATTGGCATTGATCCAAGATAAATACGAATATATTAGACATCTCCGAAAACTCTCAAAGCTTTGCCGTGGCAAGCTTATAAGTCTTTGATTGTCAGAAACATAAAGCATAATATCATGTCCGCGTAATTAGTTATGATTCCCATAGCCTATTTGGTACAGCAATTTAATACGGTACAACATCGGAATCACTGCTCATTTCACCCCGGTTTATAAATGTATACATGGTGAGGTGCTAACATTCTGCGACTGTAACCCTGATATCAGCGCTGTCATAAACGCCGTTTATGATTCTTGCCCAGACGCTGATTCTCTGGGTTGCGACACGAACCCCCCGGTTTCAGATATCAGTTTTGATATCAAGGCAGCAGTTTTACCATTAAGCTCTCGCCAAATAACACCATTCAACTTCCGCAATAAATATTTAGATCCTGAACTCAGGTTTTAATTAATGCCCATACATACTGGATTATGATATTTGTTATTGGAAACGCGCATTATCAATAACGAATTAGTGAGCATTTATGCCTAATCAGCCAGGTTGGGGGGAAATCGTCAAGGTAGAATTGGAGGCGTGTTTAGATGCACCGATCGCAAGATATTTTGACGCGCAGCTTGACACTGACCCGGATGTGTTGGCGCAGCTGTTGGCAGATAAGCGCAACCCCAATACTCGGCGTGCTTATGAAAAAGATTTGAGGGATTTCTTTCTGAAGATGACTTTATTACCGCCAAGTGGTGATAGTGTGCTGGAGTTTCTGCACTTGCAGCGAGAGCAAGCGGTGATGGTGGTGTTGAAATACAAGGCGATGTTGATTAAATCTGGGTTGCGGGAGGCGACAATCAATCGGCGGTTGGCGGCGATTAAGTCATTGGCGAAGATGGGGCGCAAGTTGGGAGTGTGCAATTATTCCCTGGAAGATGTTTCAGGGGAGAAGGTATTGGCGTACCGGGATACGCGGGGTGTTGATAGCAAAGCGATCTCTCTTGTGATTCAGCAGTTTGATAGGGAGACTTTGATTGGTAAACGCAACTATGCAATTTTTCTGGTGCTGTGGGGTTTAGCTTTGCGTCGCCAGGAGATATGTCAATTAGATGTGGGTGACTTTGATTTTTATGGGCGTAAGTTGAGAGTTTTGGGGAAGGGTAAGGGAACGAATGAAGAATATTTGGATATGTCTAAGGATGTGGCGGCTGCTCTAGCAGATTGGTTAATAGCGCGAGGGGATTTGAATGGCAATTTACCAATTTTTACAGCATTGGATTTTCAGAATTCAGGGCATAGATTGACTACGGATGCTGTCTATAAAATAGTGTCGGCTGCTTTTAAGAAAGCGGGTGTAAAGAAACCGATGTCACCGCACAGGGTCAGGCATTCGGCAATTACGGCGGCACTTGATGCAACTGATGGGAATATCAGAAAGGTGCAAAAGTTGAGCCGTCATGCTGACCCCAGGACGCTGATGATTTATGACGATAACAGGAATAAAGATTTGTGGGAGATGTCGGAATTGCTGACTGGAATGTTGAAGAATTCAGGTGAATAAAAACTGAAAATTTTGGGCAGCTTATATCACTGTTGCGGGGAAAATCTGCGCCATGAAATTTTGATTCTTTGCAAGCGTAAGTATCGACACTTAACGATTTCTAAATTATCCGCTACTAAATAACCTCTTGCTGTGCAACTATTTTAATTTCTCACTGATGCGTCGCAGAGGTGCTTATCACTTTCGCTGACTTGGGAACTGTTTTTTAAATAATCATGTAACCAGTCGCAACCTAAGTTCAGTAACTCATCTAAATCCAAGCTTTTCAAAATTACTGTGCCATCTGCTGTACTGCCTAAAGCTAGTGTTTTACCATCTCGACTTAAACTCACACTATCAGCTTCAATAGTTTTAAGTTCTCTGCCGTTAATGCTCCAAAATTTAACAGTTCCGTCTGCACTTGCTGAGACGATGGATTTACCATCAGGGTTAAAGTTTACACTGCTAATCCGATCGTTGTGTCCCTTGAAAATTTTGAGTTCTCTGCCATTAGTATCCAAGATTTTCACTGTATTTTCTGAACTAGCTAGCGCGATGGTTCTACCATCAGGGCTAAATCTCACTCTTTGAATAACACCAGCAGATTTCAAGTCAAAAGTCTTGAGCAAAATACCTTCACGGCTCCATATCTGCACTGTATTGCCCCCAGCTGATGCTAGTATCTTGCCGTCTGGATTGAAACTGACGCTGGTGACGTTGTGGTTGTTCTCTTTGAAAGTTTTGATTTCTCTGCCGTCAATACTCCAAAGTTTGATTGTGTCATCGTCATCATTAGCAGAGGCAAGTATTTTGCTGTCAGGGCTAAAACTTAGATCAATGTCGCCAAAATATGCTTTGAGTACAGGATTATTATTAAAAGTTTTAAGTAAAGTACCATCAATAGTCCAAAGTTTCACTGTACCATCATTACTAGCCGAAGCAAGTAACCTACCGTTGGGACTGAAACTTAGGGCGGTCACATTATATTTGGTGTGACCTTTTAGGTTTTTAAGCAAGATACCGTTGCGGCTCCATAGTTTCACCATGCTACTATAAGAGCTGGTGGCAATCATCTTGACATCTGGACTAATATCAAAAAAACTTACACCCTCCTTTATAGTTGTGGGTTTTTTACCATCAACGCTCCAGAGTTTTACCGTATCATCACCAAGACCAGAGGCCGTTGCCAACGTCTTGCCGTCTGCACTAAAAGTTACATCTATATTAGAGCTACTAAACCCCATAAAGGTTTTGGATTCCCCGTTCTCAAGGTTCCATAGCTTGACACTGTTGCCACCAGTTGCTGCTGCTAGCAATTTACCATCTGGGCTGAAACTTACACTGCCCTGAGAGGTACCAGCAGTCAAATCTGCTTTCAAGGTTTTAATGTTTCTACCGTCGAGGGCAATGAGTTCAACAGTGTCAAAGTTGACTAGGGCAATTTTTTTGCCATCCGGGCTGAAACTAACATCAGTAAAATCCTTATATAAAGTGCCATTCCTATTTCGAATGGCCGTTGTGATCCCAGTAAAATCATTTAAAGGGTCAATCGTTTTGAGCAAAGTTCCGTTAGTGTTCCAGAAAGTTATTTTCCCGCCATAATTAACTACAACAAACATCTTGCTGTCGGGACTAAAACTCAAGTAAGGCCGCGTCCTGTAACCCTGACTATCGCTTTGTCCTTCAAAAATTTTTAGTAAAGTACCATCAATACTCCAAAGTTTCACTGTACCATCATTACTAGCTAAACCAAGCATTTTACCGTTAGGGCTGAAACTCAACTTAGGATTTATTACGTGTTGTCCATTTTTCTTCTCTGTCTTCAACGTTTTCAGCAAAGTACCATCAATATTCCAGAGTTTCACTATGTTGTTATCAATATCGTCATCAACTGAGGCGAGCATCTTACCGTCGGGACTAAAACTCACGGTAGAAAATCCACTCTTATCACCATCCTTAATAGTTCTAACTTTCCTACCGTCAATATTTAAAAGTTCAATAGTTCTCTCAGAACTGACTAATGCCAGCATTTTGCCGTCGGGGCTGAAGCTGACGCTGCTTCCAGCAAAACGATTGCGCTCTTTGACCCCATAAACTGACTCTTGCAACGCTAGTATCACCCGCATTCGTGTATCAGCATTGATCCCAAATGCCTGCTGCAACTGCCTCCCAGCCCTGATACTTTCTATCAACGCCTCAAATTCTTGATTTGAGGTAAAGAGTGCTTCTGAATTTGTACTTAGGTTATTGAGTTCGGCATTAGTTCGACTCATTTCAGCTAGTTGCCATTGCCAAAAGGCTCCACTAGCCAGAATTAATGCTCCCGCCAAACCACCAGCAAGCCCAATAATAGTTTGTTGTTTTCGTCGCTCTTGTTCTTTGTGTTCTCTATTCCGCAGTAGCAAACTTGCTTGGATGTATTCCTGTTCCACTGTCAAATCTGCTGGACGTTTTTGTAACCAATCTTCAGCATCAGCCAAAGGTTTACCCCGTAACAATGCCCCTTCATCTCGACCGCTAGTATCCCATTGCCGCATTGCTACCCGTAAACGCTCTTGCCAAGCGCGAAAGTCTCGGTCTATTGCCATCCATTGCCGCAGTCTACCCCAATTAAGAATCAGCGCTTCATGGACAACCTCTACTGTCTCTTGAGCATTGGCATTTTGACTTGTTACCACTAATCGCGCATCTGCCAGTTTTGTCACTAATTCCCAGCTTGTTTCACCCAATTCTGCTTTTATCGCCAGTCGCCGTGTATCTTCAGTGCCTTCACCAGGGCGCACTAGTTGGATAAAGATGCGGCGTACTTGTTCCTGCTCAATATTACTGAGACTGTCATACTTTTTATCTGCATAGCTGGCTAACGCACCTTGCACTTCCCCAATTGCCTCATAAGCTGCATGAGTCAATTGCTGATTAGTGCGTTTCTCCCACAGCTTGGTTAAAGCAAACTCCAATAATGGTAAATTCCCAGGTTCGGATTCAACATCATCTAAAATGCGTTCTATCAGTCCATCTTGAAATGTTACTCTTAGTTTCTGGGCAGGCTTGGCAATTACCTCTGATAATTCAGAGCGATTCATTGACCTAATCAATTTAATGTCAGCATTGCGTAAGACATCTGCAAATGGGGGATACGCAAGTGCATTGCCCAAAAAATCCGCCCGCATTGTTGACACTAATACCGGAGGCAATGAGAAGTGGTTAGATTCAGATTGAAAACCAGTTAATAAGGTATCTAAGAAACTGCGGCGAATTTTTTCATTACTACATAAGGTGTAAAGTTCTTCAAATTGATCAGCAATTAAAAGCAACCGATGATTGGCATAGTTTCTTTCAATTTGCTGAAAAACGTCCTTTAGTGGAACAGAACCATTAACCAAATATTCAGCTAACTGGCGAGCTTGATACATTTGCTCAGTAACATTTTTTTCAGGCTCATAAAGTGGAACAAGTGCTTGCGCCAGAGCGTAAAAAGGTTCCGAACCGGGGCGAAAATGAGTAAATAACCAGTGACCTTCTTGTTGAAGTTTCGGTACTAACCCTGCTAAAACTACAGAAGATTTACCGCTTCCTGATGCACCCAGCACGGGGATAAAATTCCGAGTTTGAGTTGCCGTAAATAGTTCTTCTATAAAAACTTCTCTACCAAAAAAGTATTCGGCATCATCTGGACTAAAGTGAAATAAACCGCGATATGGACATGGTAATTCTTCATTAGTAGAAGCATCTTCGGCAGGTTTTACAGAAGCTACCAGGATATCTTCACGGTAATAATAATTGGTAATGTGGATATTCTGGGTATTGTTATTACCTTGGCTGACTATATTGCTGTCCCCCTGAACAGCTTTATTATCTTTTCCCTGAACAGCACGGTTTTGATTCCCCTGAACTACATTTTGAGGTGTGGAACTATCAGCCTGCTGCCTTGAGTTTGCATCAGGCTGTTGTGAATCAGAGTTTTCTGGTGGCTGCTGACTCATAATTCAGTTCTACAATCCCAACAGGTGAGAACCAGCCGCCGCACCTAACCAGGTTGCAACTTTCACAATAATCGGTTTAGCTATTGTCCAGATTTTCTGACCCCCTTCTATGCCCTTGCTCGTTTTATCAAGTGTTTCTGCCACAGATCCCAAACGCTCTAATGCTCGGTTTTTATTTGGTTCTTCTTTATCTGTGGCTTTTTTAGCAGCACTCAAGTCTTCAATGACTTCTTCTTTAGTGTTGACTGGGAGTTCTGCGCTTTGAATTAAAGTTTCCAGTTGAGCCAGTAATTTGACAACATCCTCTTTAGTTAGTGCTTCTCCGGTATCAGCACCCACTTGATTTTGTTGTGTAACTTGATTACCATCCCCAAGGACAGCCTGATTATTATCCCCTTGAACTGCCCTGTTGTTGTCACCTTGAACGTTGTTGACATTACCGCCTACAGAACCACCTACTGAAAATCCACCAGGGTTGTTTGTCATAGTACCTACCTCTTCTACTTGAATATTTGAATAAAAACTGGGACGCTCTAGCGCCGTCATTACCATAGTTTCTAAACTACGAATTCTGTTATCTTTTTCTTCTAGTAATAATTTAATTTCTCGCTCCGGCAAACCTTTTATCTCATTGTAAGTGTCAAAATATTCTGCACTCAGTCGGGACTTGTCAGCCGTAGGTGCGGTTTTCGCACGAAGCAAAAATTTATCTTCACCCCGCACTTCCATTCCTACAATCCGCAACTCAGCATCAGGGTGATTCTCTGCTAACTGCTTAAATGAAATTGCGATCGCTCTGGGGTCAACATTTTGGTTATGGTAAAGGTCAAGGGTATCAAAAATTGGCTTGATAAATTCGCCAAAATCCCCATCTGCAAATACCTCTTGTTTATTATCAGGTTTGCGGAGGGGGTC
>CAXUOL010000012.1:0-34183 GCA_964252435.1 uncultured Nostoc sp. | reverse complement strand
GGGGGGGGTGTGTGGGTTGATGGTGGGAAGTGGGGGGATTGTGGGAGGATGGAATACAAGCGCGGTCGAGATTTAAGAAAATGGAATAAAAAGGAAAAAAGTATTTTAGAACTCATGAGGACTTAGCCATTTATCAATTAGCATTTGAGACAGCGATGCAAATTTTTGAACATTCTAAAAGTCAAAATGATTACCCATCCTGATGATTGGCTACTCCCCACACCTCCCACACCTCCCAAAGGGGCTTAGTCACCAAGCTCAGTGCTGTTATCTTTATCAATATGATTAGACTGAGATGTGGGCTGTTGTGCTGTTTGCTGTTTATCAAAGGCAATGAGTCGATTAGTCTCTGTGTGTGAAAGGTTGTTTTGTGTAATTTTAAACTCATTAGAGTCATCTTTATAGGCTGTAAAAGCTGTTTTGGGATTACCAGTTTTTCTGTGAACACTGAGAAGTTGCATTCCTTCTTTAATAAACAGTTGCAATCTGTAGGCTATGCCTTCATAAATGCGTCCTTGTTCAGTATCCTTGCCCATTGTCATGACAGTTCTCATAACTGCTTTAATAAGAGATTTTTCGGCAATATCAATAGCTGGTGAGACATTGTTTTCTCTAGATTTATTTATGTTGTCTTCCTCCTTGCTAAGAGCTTCTTGCTCCCTTTCATCTTTGCTGACCCTCTGACCTAAAGGTAATTTTTGCACTCCCGATTCAAATATCTGTTGGAGGAATGTATTCTTCTTCTGGGCAATTAAGTTTTCAACTCTTGCTGAGTTATCTGGTTGAGATGCAACAGATGACTGTTGAGTTACAGCAAATTTATTTAAATACTCTGTGTAATATTTCTGTTTGAGATTTTGCCTGTAGTTTTCAATATTTTGGAGATTTTGAGATAAGGTTGTTCTCAGTTCTGACTGGAGATTTTCTCGCTCAGATGCATCCAATGTGGTGGTTGATTGTAACGACGGTGGATGTTTCTCCAGAAAGAGTGCTAGTCTGTAAGCCATCATGTTGTTAGAAATGCCACTGTCACAATTGATATTGCTGACTGTTTCTTGAAGTGAATTAGATGATTGGTTAGAATACATGGCTAATGTAGTTTACAGTTCATTTTCGGCAGAATTAGATTGAGCCTTATAATGTGATTTTTTAAATTTTTGGGAATATACTTCAACTTTTGGGCTGTAGGTATTATGGATGACTTTGCTACGGACAGATATCAAATCTTGGATAATTTCATTTAGTGGGGGAAGGGAAATATCAGTTAATCCTTTGGCGCTTTGCTCAACAACACTATGGATTAAAAGTTTATTATAAAGTTCACGTTGTTCGCCAATGGAGAGTTTGCCATTGGATTGAATCTTTAAACTAAATTCAGCATTCTCCTGTTTTGCGATATTAGCCCATCGATGATTATCTTCTAGCTCTTGCCAGTATTGACCAAGCAAAGGATGAAGGGGTAGAGGAATGCTGTCGATGTCAGATTTGCTTAATTGATGTTGAGAAGTAGATGTTTTTTTGATTGGTTTAGCTACTACTGTATTGGCTGGCTGCAAATTGATATCTTGAGAGTTGCTAGCTAGGTCAAACGTAGAGTCCGGGGAAAGAAAATTTTGTTCAACCTGTGCTGCTGTGTAAGGAACAGAATTACTTTTTTGTTGCCTATTTTCTAAGTCTTGCCAAAGTTTAGCAATTTTCGGGTGAATAGGCACTTCTATATCACGGGTAGCATGAGGATTGGCAGTTGCTTCCTTGGCAGGTTGTTGAATATCCAACTTTTGAGCAAGTAATCTGAGTTTAGCTATGTCTTGTTCAGTAATAGCAAGAGTCTTAAGTTGATGTGTCATACCTGAATCTGTTCTGCTGAATTCAAAGCTGGCAGCAACTCTTGTAACACCAGTATGTTCAGTTTTAAGAAGTTGCAGAGTAGATGTAGTATCAAGTTGACTTTTCTGGTAGAGAATACGGTAATTGCCCAACTCCAAATCATCACAACCAGTCCTTTTTAGAGTTTGAGTGAGGATTTGCAAGATTTCAGAAGCTTTAAAGCTCTCTAAAATTGTGTGCGTACCATTAAGGGAGAGTGAACCAAGGGTATTAGCAATCTTCCTGGGGTCTTCATCGACTGAAGGTAGTTGTTTGCCACTTTTGAGATAATCAGCAACTAACAAAAACTCCTGCCTTTCGATTGGAAACATATCTTTAGGTTGCTCAGACAGAGTGATAGCTCCCCATTTATCGGCATAAAATTGCATTAGTGCCGAGGTTTCGTCAGCGCGGCGATGAATACTGTAATTATTGCCGGATTTTATGATAGTAAAAGCATCAGCTTGATAAACTAAATTACCATCCTTTTCAACACCATAATTCTTCACAAGGGTATAAGCTACAGAAGCAATTTCCTTATTTTCTCTAGCTTCT
Source organism: uncultured Nostoc sp. (assembly GCA_964252435.1). GTDB lineage: Bacteria > Cyanobacteriota > Cyanobacteriia > Cyanobacteriales > Nostocaceae > Nostoc. Next base: position 31,762 of record CAXUOL010000012.1, on the reverse strand, counting down.
AAACGCTTTCTGAAAAAATTCTGCTGGTATTGTTTAACCTGTTCTCTTCTTGCCCAAGAATCAAAGGAGTGAACCGATACCTCCTTTAAAGGTAGAGAAGCGTTTTGAGTAGGAGCAACTTCTTCTTTACTTTCATCGGCAAGTACTTCAGCATCTATTACTTGCCCTCCTATATTTTGAGATGAACTTTCTGGGGTTGTAATTAGGTCTGTTGGTTGTATGATTGACAACTTGGAACGAGTTTTTCCAAAAAGAGCAATTGTCTGTTCTTCTTCCACACTTTCTCTTGACGCATTTAGATTAACAGTGCCATCACCAAGTTGTTCATAAAGATGGATCTGTTCACCATTTTTCAGAAAGACTGTCAAGCGTAAATCGGGTGGCTGATTTTTCTCCCACCAATCATTCAGGGGGACAGATGCAATAAACACTTGCCTAAAAGCTGACGCGCCCTGTGCAACAATCAAATCATCTACACCTTTTTCTGGGCCTGGTAATTCAACGATACTGACTTGAGCGCCAGCATCAGATAAAAGTTGACCAGTGCGGTATGTAGCGATATCAATGTTGCGCTTAGTTTTATACCGAGTTTCATAGTCAAAGCAAATTTTGATGTCCCTGTTTGGGGTAGCAAAAACTGCCAATTCATCATGTAATATAGGCACAATTTGATTCCCCAGCCCATCCTTACTACGATAGCCAGCATAAATCCCTGGTAATCCAATTGCTGCTTCACCTTGGCTCAATAGGCTAGCGGCCTTCTTGGCTCCTTCGGCGAGTGTGACTGGAACATTATGTTTCCACACACAGTACCAAAACCCCGATTTGCGATCGCTAATACTTGGTTCAACTCCAGCTTTAGAATAAATTTGTTGAGCGATATCTTGGGGAACATCCAACAGGAAGATGCTTAATTCAACTTGAGGGGGATGTTCGTATTTGATAAACTTGCTTCTGTTATCGGCTTTTTCTCTCGGATTATTAGGTTTGTAGCATCCCCATATTTTTTGATCGGGTTTATCTCCCGGCTCGTTTGCTGAAAAAGAACGAGGATCTACACCAGCATTACACCACCAGCCCCCATCCTCAAGGTGAGAATATTTGTTGAGCATTCCAGTAGATAGTCGTCCGGTATTAATACGTTCTAAATTCTTGCTGTACATGAGATATTCCCATGCTTCATGCTCAAGTTCTATTGGGTCTAAGTGTAAGCTCTTAAAATTAAGCTCGACAATTTCTGGAGCGATCCCACTTTCCTCGACTAATTCTTGCCAGTGGTTTGGATCTATGCGTGAAGAAGAGGTAGGGGGCAGGGAGCTTTTTGCTGGCGTTGCACTTAGAGAATGCCCTAAGTGCAGATTTGGGGATGAAACAAGGTTATTGTCCAGAAATTGTTCTGTTGAACCGTTCTCTTTCTCTAAGTGCAACTCTACTCCTCCTACCGCCTCCTCTGCAACGCCAGCCCAAATTGTTGAGTCAGCCTCTTGAACGATTGGTATAACTACTAGTTCAACGGGTGTAGCAGAATTGGGCAAAAATGGAGGTGTACCAGACGGCGGTAAAATCGGAGGTGAATCACTGGGGGATAATTTAGGAGGTGTATTAGAGCCAGGCAAAAGTGGATCTGTATTATCCGGTGGTAAAAGTGGAAATTCATCATCAGATGGTAAAAGCGGAGTTAATAATTCTGTTAATAATTTTTCAAATTCTTCAAACTCTGCTTGAATAGATTCCTCGGTTTGCGGGTCAAATTTCTGCCATTTCCAACCACCATTTTCATCAGGAGTCATCACATAAGCTTCTTGACCAATTGACAATTTTAATCTCTTATTTATTTCATCATCAATTGCTAACCCTATCGAGTCCAATACAAATTTTAGATAAGGATCTATCACTGCTCTGGCAAAGTATTCACTGCTTTTGGCATAAGCAGAACTCAATTGTAAATGTCGTTCATCAAACATAAGACTATTAGTTGAGAATTTTTAATCTTTATACCGATATTTTCATGCCACCTCTTGGCGATGAGTTCAGTTTTTCTTGATACCATTGAGATAAAGATTTTTGTACAGCGTGAGAACAACATCTTTGGAGGATTTCATATTGTTTCCAATCAGCTCCCACGCAGGCTAAATCAATAAGTTTCCCTAACGGAGTAACGCGATTAAAGATAATATGTAAATGAAGACAATCAGGTGTAATTTCCAAAAAGCTAATAAACTGTAAATCATCCCAACCAATACCATGAACATATTGATTTAAAATTTGTTGGCAAGATTCTTCTGTCAGAGGCTGATGAAGATTTTTTAAAGTAATTATGGTATAAATGCCAACTTTTTTAAGTTTTGGCCTTCGATAAGAGAGAGCTTGAAAACTGGCAATGATTTCGGAAGTCTCAGCATGAATATCTAAAAAGCTGACTGAGCAAGTCTTTCGATTCCATGCTATTTTTTCAAGGATACTAAAACTCTCAATAGCAGATTCTTCAATAATCATTCGCATAAGGAAAAGTTCTCAATGAAAGGGAAATAGGGAACAAGGAACTTTTAACTGGGGTAATGTAAAGGAGGATTTATACCCATCTAGAATTCGTTAATGACTCTTTTAAATAAAAACATTTGATTCAAGATCAATCAATGAACTAACCTCAGATATATCCAATGGCAAAGAGTTATTAGAAACTTCTGGAGTATTTTGAGATAAAGGGAAACGATTATTGATATTAGCAATTCGGATATCTAAGTCTTGCTGAGTTGGAAATTTCTGAGTACTTTTTCGAGCTAAAAGGCTGACAATGTTAGTCCATCTCTGCTGGTTATATTCTTCAATATCTCGAATAGCTTGAGGGATTTTGAGAGATTTTAGCAAAGGAACCGACCCCTCATTTTTATTAGAATAAGCAGGATTAATGAAGACACATTTACCTGGAGGCAACTTCAAAAACTGGGCTGACTCAAAGAGTTTTTTAGTTTTTTCCTGCTCACTAGTAGTAGTGTTTGCTTTTCCCCCGCCTGTAGAACGGCTTTTATGCTTGTACTTGATTTCCTCATCGCCCAAGAAACTGGAGAATAATTGTGCAGACTCATTTTCACCAGGATTGAAAACAAACTTAGTCCCGCAAGCCCCAAGAATAGTCTTAGCAACTTCCTTTCCATAGTTTTTCTCAAGCTGCCCCATATTCTGCCAGCCCAGGATACCGCAGAACCCCTCAGAGCGTGATTCGTTCAGCCATTTGAATAAGTCTGGTAAGTACAGAGAAGGCAGTTCATCGAGTGCAACTATAAGAGGATCAAGACGCTTTTTAGCAATGTTCCGAGCAATTGTCATGTGTAAAATGCTGGTGAGCAAAGGGCTAACTGCGTCCCGACGTTCTCTGTCTAGCCCGAAGATAATCATCTGTTTACCCTTGATTGATAAGGGAAGAGTAGTCTTACCAATGAAACAACCAATAGTATTTTTGGCCATGAAGCGAGTGAACATGATGCTAGCGGTAGATACAATGCCAGCAACAGTTTTTTCACTTGCGGCGGAACTGAACAACTGACCAAAGGCAATTTTAATCCAAGGATTGAGATTAGCTGCCATCAATCTTTGCACCATTTGTTCAGAAGAAAGGATGGCGGCACTAGTCATAACATCAGCGCATTCGCCAAACTCTTTAGTCAGCATCAAGATAGCTTGTGTCAACTGATCCCCTGCTGGAGCAAAGAAACCATCTTCATTACTATTACTAAGAATGCGGAAGTTTTTATTAATTACAGTAGCGATTTGCCTAGCTGTTTCAGCATCACTACTGTCTCGTAAAAAGTCCAATGGATTACAAACTTCCGATTCTGGAAATCCTGGGGCGAAAATGTGAACATCATAGCCCTGACCCTTAGCGTAAGCAGCTATTTTGGCTTGAGAGGGATACTTAAAATCATAAGCAATTATCGGAAATCCTTGGTCAATGGCAGAGTAAATTGCGGGGTTAATAGCACTGAAAGTTTTACCACTACCGGGAGCGCCAATTGCCGCCGTCCCTCGTTGAACATCAGGAATATAAAAAGTAGTGCCAGCGCCACTTTCTTGTTTAGCACCCTTGCATTTATGCTTACCTATGTAAAGTGCAGCACTATCACATTTGGGTGAATTTATTTGTTGTAGCGCCTTTTTCTTGGCAGCAGCAGTTTCTTTAGTACCTCCCCAGTAACTAGTCGCAATCTTCTTTTTATTACTGCCATCGCCAAAAAATACTCTCATTAAAATGTAAGCAGCCAACATACTTATAATTGCTAATCCACTTGGCTTAAATAAATGATGAGTGTACTTACCAATGTCGCTATGTGGATTTTGTAACTGTTCAAAATGAAATGGTTGGTTGTTTGTAGAAGTAGTCAAATTATTGCTCATCACGCAAAAATTCAGGAATAAGAATAGCTAATCAGGAACAGTAGAGGGACTACCAAAAATAATTGGGTCTTTTTCGTGATAATTGATAAACGGAACTGGCCCAATAAAGTAGGGAGTACAAGTCCGACCAACAAAAGGAATAGTCTTGCAGAAACGGAAAAACATAGCAGTGTTAACGGAACCGCTTGATTCATCTATATCCCAAACAACTTGTTTAAATGATTTACCAAAGGGATGACGACCTGTTGGCTCAAGACCACCATTAGCTACAGCTAAAATTCCATAGCCACCTTTGACTTTCTGGACTTTACCCGAAATCCATTGCGCTCCAGTGGTCTGACCAAGACCTGAAGCTTCAAAGTGGACACAATTATTTTGATTGCAAGGGACATTAAAACCCTCTTGATAACTGCCAGAAATGCTGCGAATCCGGTTAGCTTCTATATCTCCCAATGGCAAATCTACTTGACCAACGAAAGAAAGATCCGGCTCTGGCACATTAGGAAAATTATTCCAAGATAAATCCTTTAATCCGGGGATGTCTGAAATGAGAGTCTCTTGCCAATTAGCAAATTCATCAAATGATGAGTTTTCAATCCCAGGAATCGATGTCAGTTTGTATTTAGACAAATCAATTTCATTGCCGAGAGGGATATTATCTAAATTGTAATAATTAGCAACGTTACCAATTCTTTGATTAGTGCTGATACCCATTTGGCGAAAAAAGTCAGCTATTGGTGCTACACTACTGGCTGATTGATTAGCTAATTCAGGTATAGCCTTGACTAAATCGCTAAGGGTTTGAGTTTTGATTATTCCAAAATCGTCAAGCTTTAAACCATCTAAATCAATAGCTAATGCCTGAGATATCGCTCTTAGAGTAAGCTTTTCAATATTCAGATTGGCATCTTCAAAATCCCCAAGCTCCATAAAATCGCCAATACTTTGTCCAGCTTGCCAAGTTCTAGTCTGATTACCTCGGTCAGTTGGGTAAGTCACATTACCAGATTCAGATACAATCATGTCTTGAAACTTCATTTTTGACCAGTCTGGAATCAAGCCATTGTTGCTAGTGAAAAATGGGACTTGTGCTGATGCTTTTGGCAATAAAAATCCAATTGCCTGATTCATAATTCCATACTGACAAAAACTGTGAATAAATAATCCTCCTAGCAATCCAAACAATATTAAATAGCGAACCATGTCAAAAGTAATTTTGGGCGAACGCTTTGATGATTTCATATTTGTCCCTCTGTCCCGTTTTTTTGTCCAAGCTCGATTAATTTGTTAACTAAATTAAGTGAGACACCAGCCTGATCAGCAGCAATAGGCATTTGCTCTCCAGCTTGAAAATGAGTCAAGAATTGCTCAATCCGATTGTGAAGTTCATCAGATGAGGAGAGCAAACCATTACTAATCGCTACGCTCATCCCCGCCCTGATTTGTTTTGTGGTGTTGATAGTTTGTACTAGGGGTGATAATAAGGGTCGAGTAACTCTTGAAGATGGTTTATCCGAGATAATTGACACTTGACTGTATTCAGGACGGGAATTAGATGGGGTAACTTGAAAGTGGTAAACTTTGCGCGAGCCAGATGAAGTTTGAGTAATCACTGTCAACAAAGTTGCACTTGTTTGCGGCAGTCCTGGAACCAGAACCTTTTTGATTCGGCGTAAGTGAAGTAGTCCGGCACTACTGTTTTGACAGTTCTGGTCGATTCCCTCTAAACAACTATCAGTGTCAATCAGAACTTGCGAGGGATCGTCAATCCACACCCGCTTCACCATCTCATTGACTTCATAAAATGAAATTGATACGCCTGAGCCATTCCAGACCTTAATTTTTTGCAGCTTGGCAGTGCTGCCACTAACCTGAGATTGCTTTATAGTGCGGACTGTACTTTGAGCATAGGTTTTGACTGGAACTAGACACACTGCCAAAAAAGCAGCAACCCCAAGCTGGAGCGCTGTCATGAGTTTTAACTTCTTCATGGCAACTCCAGAGAACGATTCACCAAAAACGTAATCTTCGTCCCCTGTGGGATATACCAAACATTGGGACGAGCGGTGATTTCTTGGTTAGAAGTTTCTGCACGACGAGCAATGATGTCACTAAGCTTGCCAAAAGCACCTTGTAAGAATGCCCCGCCAATATTGCGCTGGCTGTTTGAAGTCGTGCTAGAGCTAAATGTCCCTGTAGCAGGATTAATTACACTGCTACTGGAATCAGATTGATTCAGGATTGTTCCTACTTGGCCCAAACCACTGACTAATCCCACAGTCAAGTCAGAACCTCCCCCTTTCTTATCTTGGAACTGTTTAGCTAACAACGGTTTCCCGCCTTCTCCTAATACAGAAATTGCACCGCTACTAATTGGGTACTCAGTGTTATCTTTGATAATGCTGGTGACTTGCACACTTACATAAGAGCCACCATTAACCTGTAGGGGTTCAACGGCTAATAAAGTGCCTTTATGAATTGCCACATTTCCATAGTTGTCATGCAAATCAGCCGTTAATCTAGCAACATAGCGTTTACTATCATCTGGAGCCTGCTGTTGTTGGAAGCGAGTATTTTCGCTTTGCTGCTTGACCACTGGAGTCACTAAAACACCATTTGCGAATTCTCCAACGACTAAATAGCGAGTTTTACGCTGTTGCAGAATTTGGTTTTCTTGAGGCAAGTAATTACCATCTGCTATTTGTTTATCAGATTTAGAATCGGCTAACCAACGAGGGCGAATTTTCTCAATTTCTGTGGATGTACTGTTAGAGAAGCTAGGGCGTGTTTGCTGTGTTGTATAAGCACTATTGAGTGGCTGTACTTTAATTTGTGTTGTATTCGGTGTTTGAAAGGATGTCGCCTCTGTTGATATCTGTTGGTTATTTGAAGTAGGTGTATAAGCGATTTTTCCGTAAGATCCTAAGCTGCGAAGTCGATTAAATTCAGCTATCACGTCTGTTGGCGTTTCTGTTTTCGGCGTAACAGTCCTAAAAGGATTACTAATTCTTGGCAACGTTTGATTACGAGGTGGTGATGAAATAGTCGGGTTAGTTCTACTCGGAACGTAATATCGTCTAGGGCTATAACTTTGTGTTTGTGCAACAGGTGTAGCTGTTGGTGTTGGTGGTGAAGCTGCAACACTCACAGGCTTATTATTAACTTTAACTTCCTGCCTACTCTGATTAATCTTATTTAATTCATCTTCTTGCTGATTCAACGCTAACTTAGCGTAAACATCCCCATCTGTTTGCTCAACTTGTTCTTTAGTTGCTGAAGACTTTGGTTCTTCAATAGTTTTAGTAGTATCGCGGTTATCAGGATTAAAAATTCCATTCAATAGCCAAAATATAGCTAGGAAGGTCAATCCAAAAGGGAGTGCTATGACCAACAATCTTGACCAGGGAGAAGTAATTACTGTATGTTTAGTTGTGACTGATGGATTATCTAATTCTTGCTCTGACGTAATTTCCCTTGGGCTGGAATCTGAACTCATTGCTGAAGATTTTAAGTCATCATCTATTTGGAGAAAATCATCTACAGTTGATGAGCTATTAATATGAGTATTTGTCATTGTCTGTTAGCCAAATTTAAATCGACGATTTGCGTAATTTCTAATCCAGCTTGCCTGACTTGATATATTTTCTTTGCCAGAGCAGTAGTATCATTAGGGATGTTTTGCGGTGTACTAATGGCTTCTACAGTAATAGTTTTGTTAAAGGGTATACCTTTGCCTGCATTATCAACTCTTGTAAAAGTAACGAGAGTAGCTACTAAATCTACTGACCATCGACCATCTTTAATTTTGCGAGGTGATGAAATGAAGCGGGGAATCAAAGATACTTGTGTATCACCGTTAAATACCCCTGCTGGGGTCATTTGAGCTAGCTTACGCAAAAATGCTGTCCGAAAATCATGCTTTTCACTCATTGCATAAGCAGCTTCATAAGAAGAAGTAGTTACTCTGCCATTAGAACGTTCAGTTTTACCTACATCTATACCAGCATCTTGTTTCGTAATGGGTTCTCCTTTTTCATTAAAAGTTTGAACAAGTCCATCCCAGTTAAACATCTTGATAAATGTATTAGAAATAAATTTTTTAATAACTTCATCGGAGCGTTCATTCGGTTCTACTGCTTGGGCAACAACTGATTCTCCTGATGACAATTGCACTAGGGCTAACTGCTTTTTACCTAAATTACTGACTGCCCCATAATTAAGGATTTGTAGTAATAAAGAGAACAGAGCCATCGAAAATCCAGCCAGTGAAATTATTCCGATTCTAGTTGGGACAGATTTGTTATATTGCAGAAGCTGTAACGGCTCTGGTTTTGCCTTTGTACCATTCTTTGTATTAAACATTGTTAGATTATTGGTGAAGAGGGAACTCTTAACTCTTAATAGAGAACTCTTAATATAGCTATTACCTCTATTTACTGAATTTTGATACTAAACTGCCACCAGATGTTGTTATAGCTTTAGTAGCATCAATAGCGATTGTGCTATAGGTTTCAGCCGCTTTGTTGATTTGTTGAAGTACAGCTAAACCACCACCAGCAGCTAATCCAGTTGCTAAGAAAGGAGCAAAAATCCCAATTGTAAAAAGAAAGAATAGAGGTTGATCTGCTCTAGAGGTAGCAATCAATTGTCCGGCTAATCCGGCAATTACGTTGAAACAAAGTTTTGCCATTCCTACAGCGAAATAACCCGTAAGCCAAGTAAAAATTGCTTTTCCACCATAAGGTAACAAAGAACCACCTACAGCTAAAGGGCCGAGAAGTGCTGTTAACAACATCGTTAGTTCAATCGCCCATTGGTAAGCTCCGTTTAACCCAATCAGTACAATGGAAACAATTTCGATGACCGAAGAACCAATATAAGCACTGAAAGGAGAAAGTATTACTTGTATAGGATTAGCCCCACCTTTAATTGCCTCTATTGGAGCTTGAATAATTCTGTCTATTTTTTGAATGACCCACGAAAACGGGCCGCTTTCACCAGTAAAATAACTCGGATAGTCTTGTTGAAGTCTATTCTTAGCGTCCGATAAACATTTAACAGATTCTTCTGGACTCAAAGACGAGGTTTTGCAATTTTCTATTTCTTTCGCAATAGCTCCACGCACCGCTTCTACACCCAAAGCTTTTTGATATGCAGCTCTTAAATCAATACCTTTTGCTGTACGTGTTAGCATATATTGGTTTGTATTGTTAATGTAATTTCTGATTCCGAGAGTACCTGCTCCTAAAGCTTTGCCATTATTTGCTAAGAGTACTATAACTATCAACACCCAAATAAAATCTGTGTATGCACGTTGTTCATCACCTAAGAGCATTTTCTTTGTCCACTCAACCATGAAAAAAACAAATGTTGCAACGGCGAATAATACACCGACTTTGCACATAGCAGCATATAAATCACCTGTGATAGTTTCTTCCCAAGTCTGATTAAAACCTTGAGCAATAAAATCTGCTGTCTTACTTGCTTGTTCTAATAAATCTGCACCAGCAAACTGAGATTGAGCGAATAAGTAATTTTTTGAAAGCATAAGGGTGAATTGATGATAAGGAATCAGGAAGATGTTAAGAGTTTCCTCTCCTGGTTAATTTTCTTGCGTTGGATCTAAACGAGATATACCGATAAGTTCATGGGTCAAAGAAAGAGTACCTAATTCATTCAAATCTTGTTTTTTGCGTGCATTTACTGTGTTTTCTGCAACTTGAGTCAGCATGAGATTGGAGTATGAATTATCCTGCCTTGCTTGCAATGAATCAGTGCGCTGTTGTGCCAACATGGAAACCACCAGACCATTTTGAGCGGCGATCGCTTTCAGGACATTTTGAGAAGCATCCATGTCTTGAGCTTGGTCAGCAATGGTTTTCGCGTCTTGAGCTATTTGTGTTGTTTTCTCTATTTTTTGAGACGTATCTGCTTGCCCAGTTTTACCTACAACACTGATGATTGAAGCTCTTGTGAGTTCTCGCTCTAAATCTTGCCCCTTTTCCTTAGCGACTGGTAAAGAGTAAGTATCAGCAATCCGATTTTTTAGTTCATCGCTACTAGCAATCGGATCTGGCGCTCCCATCTCTCCGACAGTATTATCAATTGCAGCTTGAGCATCTTCCTTAATGCCAGCCCAACTCTGATCTATTTGCGATTGTGTCCAAGTTTGGATCTGACTTACTTCACCTTTAATATCATCAATTATAGAGCTAAAAAAATCACTAATAACTAATCCATAACTGGGTGTAGCTAGTAATAAACTTACTACAGTAGCAGAAAGTAGTACAGCAACTTTTTGACGATTATTCATGGTTAAGCTACCTTTGTTTTTTGTAATTGAAACATCAGTTTTTTAGCTTCCTCAGATAATTCTTCTGACCGAATCATTTTGATATAATCCTCAGTAAACCTGACCATTCCTAACAAAGGATTATCTTGATAATTTTTCAGAAAAAGAGTCCGCAATTCTTGCTCATGGGGATTGTTGGCAACAGATGCCAGTAAACAGTGTGCAGGATAATAACGGCAGAAAGTGAGCTTACCGTTATCATCAAGCAACCATTGAGAGTAAATCCCCGATTTTTGAGGATAGAAAGCTTCTGTACTGTTAACCCGAATGATTTCGGCAGGATATTTAAATCTATCTATGAAGGGGTCTACTGCTGAGGTTTGTATCCTCCCGACTAATCTAGTCCCAATATTTGCAAAAATCTTAGATGCTGCCTTGCTTTGATAAATACTCTCTGGCTCTTGGGCAGATAGGATTACGCGAATTCCCGCTTTTGCACCATTTGCACACAATCTACCAATCAAATCTGCAATTGATTCAAATTGAAATAAGATTGGTGCTTCATCGAGGAAGAAGATACTGACTTTCGATGCTAACGCTCGTCTGAGTGCAGCAGCATAAGCGCTCAGAGCTAAGATGGCTGCATCCGCTTCACTTGATAAATTTCTTAATGCAAAAACAAGTAATTTTGCATCAGTTCTAAAACTAGAAGGGCGAGAAATTGACTGTCCAACTCTTGTGCTTAACCAGTAACTAAGTCTCAGTCGAATTTGTTCTAAAGCTGACATTATATCTCGACTGTTACTGGCAATAGAATCTAATTTAACAAAGGCTGGGGAACAGTATTTGTAAAAGTCTTGCAGTGTTGGAGTTTCTGTCCATTCTAAAGTTCCCACTCCTGATAAGAGCGCTAACTTATAGCGCATTTTGATTTCATCATCGTTGAAAAATATTTTTAATGTTAAAGCAATGATTGATTCAATATTGGTAATCATCCCAGGACTAACCCCAATCATGCTAGTTCCAATCACCATTGTCATTAACACTGATTTCAAAAACTCCTTGAAATCATTCAATCTTTCATTGATAATTTCTGGGTCTAGCCCTTGCAAATTCGGTAACTCAAAAAGATTGTTGTATTCTTTAGAAATATCAAAGTAAGCCCCGTCTTTCCCCAACAAATTAGTGTAGTCAGTGAAGGTAGATGTACCATCTGGTTTGGGGTAATCTAAAGCGACAACTGGGATATCTTGGGCAAGTGCTGGTGTAAGAATTCCAGCCACCAGTACTGATTTCCCCGAACGAGTTGCACCGAAAACAGCTAGATTCTTGTGATTTTGGTACAAGTCTAGATATACAGGTGTTCCCCCCTCTTCTGCAATTAACTCAAACCCAGTCCGATCTCCTGTGGCTGTGCGGATCAAAGGCATCAGCCCTGGTGCTTCCGAACTAAAATATGGCAGTCTGCGGTTAAAAGGCTTGGTTAACAGTGGTTCCCAAACAAATGGACAACACTGCAACCATGTCTTCCAGGCGTATTCTATTTCCCGGTCAACTGCCGCCGGACGCAAGAAGTAACTCGCAAGGTAACGGCAAGCTTCATCTAAAGAGCGTGTTGATTGACGGTGTACCAGAAAAACTACAGCCGTGTGTACGACAACATTTCCTTTGTAAATCGTCTTTTGAGCTTCTACTGCTGACTCAATATTCAGTCCCGACTTGACATCAATATTACCTTTCTCACTGGATAATGTCGTAGAAGTAATCGATTGTTTAGTTAGTCTTTGCAGATTAGTTTTTGTGATTCCTTGGTTAGCTTTCGTAACTTGACAGATGATTTCAGTATCGAAAATCCTATCTCTAGATATCAGTGACCAGAGATATCTTAGTTGTCCCTGTTCGTCTATCCAGCCCCCTGGTTTTTGACTAAAATTCAGCGCTCCAATATATTTATCTTGGATTTTTACCCATTGACGATCCAAAAATGGTAAAGACTGCTCATCTTCTAGTAAATGATGCCGGATGTGAAAATCGCTTGTTTGGGTTTCAATTAGTCCATTTATTTCATCTATTTTTAAGGGATTTGGGATTGCTGTTGGTGGAGAATGGTTAAATTGCTGCCAGATTACTGTCCAGAGTTCTTCAGGACTCAAAGCTTTAATCCCTAATTTCATCTTATTACTCAGCAAATTCTCCCATGATTGAAAACCATCATTAAATGAATTTTGCAGAATATTTTCAATCTTGGTATTATTAATGTAGTGAATCTCTCCAGTGAATTTGTACCAGATTTTCTCCAATTGTTTAATAATAGACTCAACAAAATCTTGATTTTGTGACTCATCAGAAGCAACAGTATAAGTACACCATAACCTCAAGAACTTGTTTTTTCGGATTCCACTTTTGGTTAATCCTTTGATTCGTAATCTTTCACTACGAATCAAGAGTTTAAGTTGTTCGACTGAACAAGTATTCTCAATTTGCTTAAGTTCTTGTTGTCGTTCATAATCCGAAGTAAATGAACCAAAATGTATGGTCATTGATTCTTGCTCTGGGATTTCCTTAAGTCCGGCTTCTATACCCTCGAATATCGGTAATATTTGTTCATTGGCTAAATTCGGATGAATCCCTAAACAATCAAAACAAAATTTAATCTGAATAGATTCGCCTTTTTTGAGAATCAATGCACCTATGCCTTTTCTCCCGCCTAAATTCAAGTTGCAAATCCCTGCTAAATGAATAATGTCCTCAAAGGGAGTCAAGACTTTAGCAAACTCAATTTGCTCTTTTTCTAATGTTTTCTTACCTAATTTATCTGGATATTTAGATTGTTTCGGAGTTTTCATTATGAAGGTACAATTTATCTACAATTGGTGGATGATTCAAATTATTTACTGTTACAAAATAGGGAACTCTTAACTCTTAAGTGGGAACGGTAGAAAATGAGAAATTCAAGAAGAATTCAGGAGCAGAGCCGGAGATGCTACGAAGCACCGCTTTTTCGGTCTATTACATTCCTGAATTATGACCCAACTCTTGGAGAAGCTACGCCCTAAGCGTAGCTATGCTGTAGGCTTTACGACAAGCTCAGGACATCGCCCCTGACGGAGTGAATTTTGACTCTCAACCTACTTCTTTAATTCTGGTAATTCCTCTGTTGCCTGTTACCTATTCCCTTTTAATTCTGATTTCTGTATTCTTTTTCAATGTTTTAAAAGGCATATAACCTCTACTAATTCGTGGTACGCCGATAAATTTTCCCAAAAAATCTTTATTCGTAGAAACTACCCACCATGTTGCCCATCCCCAAGCAATACTTAATCCAGTTGCTAACCATCCAGCTTGAAATGTATAAGAAACAACAAATACATTCACTACTCCTATTACTGACCAAGGAAAAATTTGGTCGGCGGGAAATGGGCCTAATCTGGGTCTGTCTCCCAAAATTCTATTTACAGTCCGAAATTTATTTTCATTTTTCATGATCTCAAACTATTTCAGCATGAAAAGACTGTATTAAATCAGTTATCAGTTATCAGTTATCAGTTATCACAGTTTCAATCAAATAGTTTGACCCTAACTGTTACCTACTAATGAGTGAGAAATGGGGGACTCTGATGATGCAGATAAATACATCACTCTCTACTGATAACTGTTTACTGTTGGTTATGCCGCACCTCCACCAACAATCAAGCCAGTAACTAAATCTCCTACAAAAACTGAAAGGACAATAATTAATGGAGTTCTGGCTAATGTTTGCCAATCTTCATCATTCCGGGCTGCTTGAACAACCCGGACTAGGCTGATACCTACGTAGAGTAAGAACAGACCCCTTAATACGTTGAAGAACAATGCTACAACTGCTTGTGTTTGTCCGTTCCCAGCATTACCAAAGGTATTAGTCATCCAGGTTTGAGCAGTGTTAAAAAACTGTGCATCGGCTGGCGAGGAAGCAAAGTCAAGTAGACAAACAACCGTCAAAATCGTAAACAACACCGCATAAAGATTGACTCCATACTTGCGTTGTATCTGCTCAAAATTAGTCAACAGAGCTTGAGATTGCTTTGGTAGTGCTATAGCGATCGCTGTAGCAATCATCAATCCACCTAAGAGGATGTTATGGACTGACATCGACACGATCATTGCCGTACCCGTCGCTCCCATTAGCGCTAGTGTGCTATTTGTTATCGTGCTGTTCTTTTTTCCTGAAGTCAGTACAGCAGCATTATTGACAAAGCTTTCAGTCTCGTCGTGGTAAGTATGCATTTCGTTCTCCTGAAACGATACGCATATTATTCGGGTTTTCACCCACAAAACCTACAAACCAAAGTACTAAAAAAAACCGTACCTTTGCCTACATAGAATATTTAATACAATCTATTTCACAGCAAATATAGCAACTAGACTGCTTATATAGATGTTATAGCTGTTTATTATCAGTATTTTAAATTATATAGGTATACAATTTTGTATTCATTAAGAAAAATTAGAAAAATAAGCGCCAGATAGCCTATTGACTTTTTTCCCTTTGTTGGTTTTCTCATCAGTATGGAACCGATAATGGCTGGATGTTGAGCTTGTCGCCGACTTGAATTTTAACAGCACCAGAGGGCAGTTCTAAAACCTGAGTAGCAACACTACCCCTGTAAATTGGACAAGGATTTTTTGCACAAGGTGGAGCGTTGTAAATTACCGTCGTCACCATACTATCCTTGATGAAAATGATGTCTAGGGGGATTTTTACTTGCTCCATCCAAAAGGGGACATTTTTGTATTCCTTGCCCAAATTAAACAACATCCCGCGATCGCCGGGCAAATGATTGCGAAACTTCAGCCCCTTCTCTAATTCAACAGGTGTGGTGGCTACTTCCAACTTGAATGTCCGATGATTGTAGGTGAGCATCTGCTTTGTGGGTAAATGCTGGGGACGAGTTTGCAAGTAGGCGATAGTTGATGAAGCGACAATTATTGATATTCCCGCAATTGGGCCAAGAATATTTAACAGTTTGTAAGCCGTAGCATATAAGTCGATTGTTGTGGGAATTTTGACTAATTGCATAATTTAACCAAAAATATTGACATTGCCGGCACTATATATACTTGAGTCAAGGGGACTGGACGGTAAACCCTGTAAATCAGCTTTGTTTCGCATACCCTCAATCCGTTCAGCTTCCCGGATTGCCAGAGGATTCATATTATTTCTCGCTGACAATAATGCTTCAAGTCTAATTTCTAGCGGCGGCAGTTCACCTATAGGTGGAACATCGTCTGTGAACATCAGGCAAAAAGTAGAGATAGCCGCCCTTTCCACAATTGCTTGGATTTCCGCACCCACACAGCGATGGGTCGCTTTGAGCAGTCTACGCCATTCTTCATCGCTGAACCCATCTCTATCACGGAACCGATAATCAAATCTAGCGAGATGAATTTTAAAAATCGAGTGTCGTTCCCCATTATTGGGTAAATCCACCTTAAAAATGTCGTCAAATCTCCCGCTTCTAGTCAGTTCTGGTGGTAGCCATTCAATGTTGTTGGCAGAAGCAATAATTAATACATCACTCTTTCTTTCCTGCATCCAGGTTAACAACATCCCTGCTAGTCTTCGGGACAAATCATCATTGAGAGTAAATCCCTTGTCAAAGTCGTCTAGGTATAGAATTACACGGTTAATCCTGTCTACTAGTGCCAGCAAGTTTTTTAGCTTGTACTCCGCCATGTTGCCGTAACTACGAAAACTGCCCCACTCTAAAACGATCATCGGAATCCCCAATCGCTGGGAGCAAGCTTTCGCTGAATGAGATTTACCTGTGCCTGGGGGCCCAATCAATAAAATACCTTTGGGTAGCCGAAGATTATATGCTTTAGCTAACGGCGTTAATAAGCGCTTATATGTCTTAAAAGATTCCTGCATCAAGTCCAGTCCGCCAACTTCAATTGCTGGGGGCTGGAGAAACTCAATATTGTAAACTCGCCTGAGCAGGTCAGTTTTGTAAAGAGAAAGTTTTTTTGTCAGTTCTTGGGCTTTGGTACAAGAAGCTGTAGCCCAACTAATCCCATACTCAATATCTGCTAAATACATCCCCACAGCAGCAAGGGCAATCTCATTAATTTCCTTTTCACTATAGTTTTTTGGCAATACCCCTTGTAGATAATTGCTGATTTCTTCAACTGTTGGCAGTTCTTGTCTAATCGTCGGCACAAATGCGGTAATTTCAGATGAAAGACTGGCGTTTGGCCCCAACAGGATAGCTGTTCTATTTGAGTTCCGGTTGTCAAGTTTCAGATTTATAAGGGCAGACTTAATCCATTCGGCGGTTAAGAAAAAATCCGGGTCAGTAGTTGAGTTTCCCAACCAAGGAAATATCCCCTCTAATATTAAAATGCCTTCTTTTTCAGTCGCTTTCCAAAATCGCAGGATCTCAAAGTAATCTTCGCGTTTATTTTTGGTCATCGGCTGATACTCTAGTACTTGTTGTAAAATCAAGTCCTGCCCATTAACCTCTAACTGATGTAGTTGATCGTCTGATAGTGTCCACAGATAGCATAAAACGTGCTTTTGTTGACATTCCCTAGCAATGCTTTTCAGTAGTCTTGCCCTTTCTTGCAGTGGAGATTCTATCGCAATCAAAGGATTGTTTAGTTTTATCAGGTCAAATACTTGCTCTATCAGCGTAGTATTCATCAGTTTTTTTATTTGTTGGTCATCCTGATAATAAAAGTTGTAAAAAATTGTTTCCACAGACAAAAGTATTGAAAAATACAGTACTTTTACCTCTTGCTTTTTGACTACAATATGCCATTCTCTCTTAATTTATCCAACAGAATTCAGGAGTCAGGAGTCAGAATTCATACCAAGTTGCAGTCAGATGTAGTAGTCTAAAAAAAGAGATGACGAGAACAAAGGCAGAGTCTGACGGGTGCATATGGCTCAAGTAACGCAAGCAGTCCCCCATCTAGATTTAGAGACGGTAAAACAAAGAGTAAAGTTGGCGCAATCGCATTGGGAAAGGCAAAAATGGCTAGTGATATACAATGCGATCGCAGATCCAAGAACAGCAGCCGAGATAGCTGTACACGTAGGGGTATCAAAAGGGTTTGTCAGAAAAGTAATTCAACAATACAATCGCAAGGGAGAAGTTGGATTATCAACGACAGGGAAAGGCGGTAGACATAATTGCTATCTAAGTTGGGAGCAAGAAAAAGAACTGATAGATTCTTTTAAAGAAAAGGCACGCCGTGGTCAGGTGGCAACCGCAATGCAAATCAAACTTGCGTATGAAAAAGAATGTGGTTTTGCTGTGCATAAAACGACAATTTATCGCCTATTAGAACGGCATCAGTGGCGCAAAATTGTCCCAAGACCAACTCATCCAAAAAAAGACCCAAATGCTGTTGATGAATTTAAAAAAACTTTCCACAGTTAGTAGAACAAATTAATCAAACAAGAGCTCCGTCTGATACTAGACCTGTAGTATTAATGGCAGGAGATGAAGGCAGATTTGGTCGGATTGGGGAGGTTAGGGCTTGTTGGTGTCCACAAGGTATACGCCCAACTGTACCAAAACAACAGGTTAGACAGTATATTTATGCTTACGCCGCAGTTGCACCAGAATTAGGCAAAAGACAAGGCTTAACTTTGCCTTATGCTAATACCAAAATGATGAATTTATTCTTGTCACAAATTTCTCAATAATTTGCTGATTATTTTGTAATTTTACAGTTAGATAAAGCATCTTGGCATCGTTCTAATGCTTTAAAAGTTCCGGAAAATATTCGGTTAATTTTTCAACCTGCTCATAGTCCAGAATTAATGCCTGTTGAACACATCTGGGAAGACATTCGAGAAAAACACTTTTATAATCAAGTTTTTCCTACTTTAGACCAAGTTGAGGACGTACTATGCCAGGGTTTAGTCGAGCTTTGTTCTGATAGCGATCGCCTGCGTTCTTTAACTTTTTTTCCTCATCTCAGAATACTACCTCTGAACGCAACTTAGTATCAGCAATGTTTTATGACCGAAAAAGCGGATGAATAATAGGATTTAAAACCCCCACCAAATCGTAGATTTGGTGGTCAACAAGACCTGCGCCGGTCTGAATCCCCGACTGATTGATTCTGACTCCTGTTAGCGGATAGCTAAGGTTTAGCCCATTCAGAATAGCTGAATTCTTCTTCAACCGCATTGTCTGAGTGAGCAATTTTACTTAAAATCAACGCTATATTATCAGAAAATTGCAATTAATATTAATATTTAAGTCTCAACTATTTTTTGTATTTAATATTTGCCATATTTATCTATAGATAAAATAAATATATTTAATAAATTGACTTTCAAACTTATTCATCTGTTAAAATATTGACAAAAAATTGTGCAAATTAGGTGTGCTTTTATGATATTCAATCTTAACAAAAACCGGATTTATGTACTTGCTTTACTGTTAAGTTTGGGAGTGTCTTCATGCCAATCACCAGAACAAAAAGCTGCTTCTGCTCAAAAAGCAGTAGAAGCAGAGCGAGAGCAAAAGTTCAAACAGTTTGTCGAGAGTACGCCTGATTTATACAAAGTAACTTGGAAAGTTTGTGGGAATGCTGGCGTAGATTTAAATAGAAAAATAAATTTGGGCTGTGATGAAACTAAAAATATTCCTACTCAAGGTTTCCAAACACCCATTTATGTATGGGGCCCTGCTGGAGAAATAAAGTTTATCACTAAGCCTAGCTTCTTTGCTGATATTTCATCGGACTCAACTCTTTTTGTCAAATCTAGGGGATGTCTTGCATCAGGTACTGCTAAACAAGAGCAATTATATGTTGTCAGAGAATTTCCACTAAAGAAAGGCAGTAATCCTCAACCTAAAGATGCGAAAATAGAAATCGTGCCAAAACAGGAAAAAGAGAAGATATTGCGAGATGCTGTCGCAAATGCACAAATAGAAAATGCAGCTCTTACAAATTTTGGTGTATCCTCCAATGGGCTAATTCCTACAGGGAAAGCTTGTCAATCATTTGATGAGTGGAAGAAAGCTAATTAGGAACTCTCTTTCAGTTTAACTAATATTGGGGTCAAGTCCCCATCCCATCCAGGGGAAACGCATCTGAATTACTCTATGATCGCAACGAAGGTTAGGAACCAACGAAAAAATCTTTCCTTTCGCGTTTGTTTACCTCCATCTGTGTGAAGAAAGCCAATCGCCGCAGACCAGAACTGTCTCACCATCTCCCTAATGTTTACATTTGTATACGTTGTAGACGTATCCACGGCTTCCATTTGCCGTTGGGAGAACGCATTTAAATTCTTCCTATTAACTAATAAATATTCTGAAAATCTCTATTTCACAGTCAGAGTCCGAATTCTTTGCAATGCC
This sequence comes from uncultured Nostoc sp., assembly GCA_964252435.1. Lineage (GTDB taxonomy): Bacteria > Cyanobacteriota > Cyanobacteriia > Cyanobacteriales > Nostocaceae > Nostoc. The sequence goes on along the minus strand of CAXUOL010000012.1, from coordinate 11,713 downwards.
TGCCTAAACTTGTTGGCATCATAGGTTTTTTTAAAATAATTTTGGAAACATCGGAAACATTATGGAAACATTGCAAAATTTTCTTGACCTATCAGTGAAGGGATGCCAAAATTGGTCAAACAAGCGCAAGTAGGAGATTAATCGATGAAAGTAACTAGACATCGAGACAAAATTTTAGCAGCGCTACGGGAATGGTTTCGCATTCATAAACAAGCACCTACTCTGGAGGAGTTCTGTGCTGAACTGGGAATGCAACCCCGCCAGAAAGCAACACTGCAACGATGGTTGCAGACGATGCGAGGTATCGATGTGGAATGGGAAGATAATGCTGCCCGCAGTCTTCGCTTCCTCACCCCTGAACCGGACATTGAACCAGGACTACAAATACCCGTAACGGAAACATTGCGGTATTTAGCAACCGGCTTAGTAGAGTGGGAAAAACAAGAACCTATGAACAGAGCGCATATTCCAAAAGCTCTTCGTGTTGGGATGTCCAGAATGCATTTAACATCTTTGCTTTCTGGAGACGAACAAGCCCCCTCAAGCCTGCCAGAATTTTTTAACTGGGCAAAAAAACCAGTTCTTGACTGGCAACCAGCAGCAGAGATTAAACACCTATCATCGGAAGTCACTCTTATAGAAGATGGGTTAGTTTCCGATTTTGCCCTCCAGTGGCAAGTTACGGGTGCTGATGTAGAAATGCAGGTGCAAGAGAAAGTCCTGCAAGATGTCCTGGAATACTGTCGGGTAAACCAACTAGAAGAAGCTTATCGCGCCTTACGAAAGCTGATTATTGAGTGTCCTGTCCTCCCCTACTCTCAATACCGTCGCCTTTTGTCTTCATCCCAATTAAGACCTCTGCGTGATTTTTTGCTGCAAATGTATGTGGATTTGGTTGATTTAACAAGTGACCCCACTTATCACTTCTGCTCTCGCTGCAAATATGTAATGCGTCGCCGTCGAGATGGAACTTATAACTGCCGAAACATGACTTGTGAACAGCTGAGTGCGAAACTCCGCCTCCCACCCCAAGCGTCAATTCCCAAGCATGAGGCAGAAGATTGGAAAGCCCTTACCCCTGGTGTGCATCGGTACGGGACACTGCCAGGACTTTGGGAAATTCAGCTTGCAGAAACCCTGACAAAACTGGGAGTACACGTTACTCTTTGGCCTGAAATTGATCAATTTGACTTACTCGTAGAGTTTAGTAAAAAAGTTCGCTGGGCAATTGACGTTAAAGATTGGTCGTATTTAGATGAAGAGCGTTTGCGGAAAGTAGACTATCGCTTTGATACTACTGAAACCTTTATAGTCTTCCCAGATGAGCGAAATGATGTCTTACGAATTGAGGTGGAACGCCAAAGACTCGAACCAGGATTGGGTGGCGTGCGCTTGAAGCTGGTTAGTGAAATTATCTCCCAAGCGAAAAAAATTCTGGAGAAGAAAAATCATGCGTGATATTTCTCAATGGGGTAAACCATTGCGTCAAGCCCTTCGCAAATCGCAGGACTTAAAAGCTTATGTGGAAGAAAGTTTACCTGATGCAGAGGCTAATATACAGCAACGAGAAATAGCACGTCTTGCTCAACTTATTGCGGAAGTGGAATTGGGGTTAACCTTACTGATGGAGGTAGCTCCAGAAGAAAGAGCGACTTCCGTATCAGCGTTACTTTTAGGATATCGTTTTCCAGTCAAAGCACTTGAAAGTGAAGAAAACTGGCTACTCGTACAAAAAGCCCGTTTTTATCTTGTGCGTCGTAAAGGAAGACAGTGGGAGCGGACTCTGGCTGAATACATTAAATTACCTGAAATTATCAGGATATTCAGCTTAACGGATACAAATGATGTTGCTCAACTGATTCCATGTAGCACTTACCCCCAACGTTTACAACTGTACCGTCAAACCCTATCAAAAACTCCATCGCACAAAAAAGGAAAAGTCAAACTAGCAACCTCTGGTTATTGGTATGCCAAAGTTTCTCATAAAGGTCACACTACCGTTGATGTTCCGATCAATATTCCTGAAGCTGTCGCTAATCTGGCTCTTTCTCCGCAGATATCTTTTCATGGCACACGCACGGCTGTGAATCCCTCTCGTCTTGTCACCTTAGAAAAATTGCTACAAGATGCTCAGGAAATGGATGAAAAACTGGCCCAAGCTGGGTACGAGCCAGAAAATTATCATCAACGTCTAACAGGAATTGCCTTAAAGTTATACGACGCATCAATAGATGATTTTCAACCTTCCCTACCAAACACTGAAATTAAACTAGAGCAACTTGTCCACATTGTCGGTTTATTGAATGTAGGTAAATCAACACTGCTTGATATTCTGATTTACCATTTTGCGAAACTTGGATATCGCTGTGCATTGCTGGTAAATGATGTTGTGGCAGCAGTGCGTGTGGCTTCCCTATTTCGAGATGGATTGGGAATTCTTGCGGCCCCTGTGTTGGGAAGCAGCGATCGCTTTCAACACTTAGAAAAAGTTTATGAACCAATTCTAGCAACCCAAGGTGAAGAAATCGAAACAGGAGCAATCCACCCAGCATGGCGTTGGTTTAGTCCTGTCTGTCCTTTACTACCTTTAGTGCAATCAGAAGAAAAATGGGAGTTCGGTGAAGAACCATGTCACAATCTTTACCAAAAACAACCCACTACTAAAAACGGCAATTCCCAGACACAGGATGATGAGGATGTCGAAGATTTTGAGGAGGGCGAGAGTGAAGATAAATATACTTGTCCCTTGTATTACAAATGTCCGCGTCACCAATTAGAACGAGACATAGCTACAGCATTGGTTTGGGTGTTAACACCAGCCAGCTTCATTCATACGCGCGTTCCCCCGCAAGTTTTTGCAGAAAAACTGACCTTTGCTGAAGCTGTTTACCGTGAATGTGACTTTCTCTTTGTTGACGAAGCCGACAGGGTACAGGTGCAGTTTGATGAAGCTTGCGCCCCCGATGAAGTCTTAGTAAATTCTTCTGGAAACTCCCTATTAAATAAGCTAGGACTCAAATTCGCCACCACTATTTACAATTCTGACCGCCGCAGCATGGCGGCTGAACTCGTTGCCACTGCAAAAAGAGCTAATGACTACGCGCAAATTGCAACAGACCTAATTCTCCCCCGGCTCCATAACCAACCAAAACTTGTGGAATGGGTGGGACAAAACCCCTTTACAGGTCGTTCACTCTTCGCCCATATAATCCGCGACATTCTAGAAACACCAGAAACAGAACAGAACGAACCATCTCCCAAGCTGAAACGTGCCGAACGCAGCAAGGAACGACAAAAACGCATTCAGGCTGGTTTACCCCCCGAAGAGGAACGCCAGCGCCGTAAAAAAATCATGCAAACTTTGGAGGGATTTTTGCAAGCTCCCCTTAATCGTCGCAAAGGAGGAGAACTTTCAGACCTTGCCTTTACTCTACTGAGTGCCGAAAATGATGCTAGGGCATTAACTGAGGTTGCTGAATGGTTACACAAATGGCTGGAATCCTTGGGGATTTCTCTCGCAGAAAAAACTAAATTCGAGGAAGTTACGCACCATTTGCACTTAGCAATTCTGGTAACGGTACTCAACGATAAGCTGGGCTTTCTAGTTGATAACCTGAATGCACTCATGCGGGCGGGAGTTCTTGACTTGCATGACACGAGTCTTGCCCTTGTGTACCGCCCACCCCGTGATTATCTGCCAGTTGTGCCATCTTCACCTGTGGGAAACATTTTAGGCTTCAGGTATACGCGAGATCGGAGTCACAAATCTGGTGGGAAGTTGGAATATTTTCGCTACGTTGGGGTTGGACGCTATTTACTCCTAAATTTTCCCCATCTCTTTGCTGTTGATGGTTGGGATGGCCCCCATACAGTTTTGATTTCAGGCACTAGCTACGCTCCAGGGACACCTGCTTATCACATCCGCAAAAAACCGACTATATTGCTAGAACCAGCTACCAATAATTACACAGCAGGTGATGCCGGAATTGGCGAAAGCGACTTTTTCTTCAGTTCCCAACCTAATGCAGTCGGCAAGTACATCGCCCTATCGGGGCTGCCACCAGATGTGAGAAAAATAGCTGTTAACGAAATGGTCAAGGCCATCTGTCACAATCCTGGACAAGCCAACAGCTTTCTCGATCAATTATTTGCAACCTTGAGTGATTTAGCCAAACAAGATCCAGAACGTTGGGGCGATCGCCAACGCTTATTGCTGATCACCAACAGCTATGAGGAAGCAGAATTGGTGGAGTCAATTTTAAAACCCCTCTACCGTAATGTTGAAAATCTTAACGGCATTGCTACCCTACGCCGTGACAATGCTCCGGCTCACTTGAGTGGTATTCGTCGCGGTCAAATTCGTGACCTCGCCCAAATGTCTATTCCAATTGTCGTTGCACCTTTGATGGCATTAGAGCGAGGACACAACATTCTCAATGAGAAGCGGATAGCAGCATTTGGGGCGGCGGTATTCTTGAGCCGACCAATGCCAGTTCCCGATGATTGGCAAACTACTGTCCAGCAACTCAATAATTGGGCGCTGGAAAAGTCTGAAGATTCTAGGCTTTATGAGGCACTAGAAAAACGAGGCGATGCTCTCACGCTGACGAATATAGAAAATGAGTTCTACCAGTATGCAGTGGCGAAAATGCTTGACTTAAACTGTCGGGCGATGTCCTTCAAACAGTTAACCAGTGATGAACGTTCTATACTCTGCTGGACTCAATTGGTAAGTGTTTGGCAAATTATCGGGCGTTTGGTACGTGGAGGAGTTCCCTGTATTGTCCATTTTCTAGATGCAAAGTTTGCACCTCAATCAGTTGACAGTGAACTCGACAACGAACGAACCTCACTGTTAGTAGGCATAATCAAGGAACTTCAACTTGCTATTGAGCCAGAAGACAAACAACCTTGGGAAAAAACATTAGCCAAATCCCTCTATGGTGCTTTCTTTAATGCACTCAAACAAACAAAGGATTTACGCTATGACCAATAAAATCATTTCGCTATCGTTCTTCTTGGTCAACAATCTTAGGGAAAAACATTAGCCAAATCCCTCTACAATGCTTGCTTCAATGTACACAAGAAAATGAAAGATAAGGAGTTAAATTATGCCATTTAAAATTAAAAGCATTCTCCCCGGAGCTTGGGAACTTACTAAGAATGAACAATACGAACTTTTTTCTCTCCAAGTCCCTACTGTATGGCAGCAAGTCGCTCAAACTCTGGCGCAAAAACGTGTCAATTTGCAAGGTAGAGGTTATCCCGCCGTTCCCGTCTACTCCCTCGACCCGATTATCGCGGCGAGCTTTCCCAGAATCATTCAAACAGTACGTAATGGCTGGCAACGTCCCGGTGTACCTTGGATATTAGCAACAGAACGGGCTGACCTTTTCAACTTGCCTGACTTGATCAAAGATTGGTTGCGTGAGGAATTTAGCTACTGTTTAGGTGATGATGAAGTTGAATCTATTCTCGACCAACTGGATGATAATGCTTGGGAATGGAAGGATAAATCAACAGTTTATCCTTTGCAACTTCCACCAAATAACCCGTATGGCATAGACATTCGTTGGCAGGCGATACCTGATTATATGGCTGGGGAATTTCTCAAAAATCCACAGGTCACTTTCGGTTCCGATAATCAGTACCAACTAACTTTTTACCAAGTAGTAAACCTTAAGCAAGGAGCCGAACTAATATCATGGCCTCCTTATGAAGTTCCGCTAATTAAAAATAAAAAACAAGTTGGTAAAGTAAATATCTCATTTGTCATTCATTTCAAGTTGCAAACAGTTCCTTGGCGCAGTCAGCCAATGATTTATCATCAACTTTCGATTCGGCGATGGCTTACCGAAACTATAGAACGCCTACCTTATCGAGGCGTTACTTCTTTTGTTGGTGATAATCGACGGTGGTTAGATGGGAAAAAACAACCATTCCGCTTGATTCATATCCCTATTAAGCAAATTACAACACAAGAAGGAAGGAAAGCAAGATGGCCATTCGCTATTAGTGAATTACTGAAAATTAATGATTCTCCACTCCCCGAACCTGATAGTTTAGCTAGTGAGCCAGTTTATAATTGGTCTGTCTTTGGTGCTGCCCCCACTGGAATACAAGCTGCTATTGCTTATGACTCTCGACATTCTGGTGAATTTCCTTGTTTTCCTGGTGTGAGTCCGCTAGATTTAGCTAGTTTAGATAGTGCTATTCAAAATAAGATCGAGCAAGGAAATTTCCCAGTTCGCCGTATAGGTGAAGCGATGAGAAAATCTGGTGAATCTTTACCTTTTTGGGAGCCTGGAAAGTCACAAAAAAAAGGTAGTCTAGAACCTAAAAATCCTGATGATTTATCTACGCCAATGTTGCGTCCAAAAATTGCTGCTCCTGCTACATTTCGACACCCTGAAAGCTCTCCTAATACCATCCTAATTTTGTGGGAAACCCAAAAATGTCGAGATGCGCTCATTGCAGAAATTTGTAAATTACTTTCAATCTCACCTCAAGGAGAAACAATCACTTACGAAACTTTAACTGGGTTAACAAGAGAAGAAACTCTTTATCAAAATCAGGATGTATGTTTGCGGATTATAACTCAGCACGTCTCAGACATAACAGCAAGACTAGATGTTGATAATCCTGAAGTTGAGGGCAATAACCGACAACAAAAACGCACTAATTTGATAGACAAGCGTATTCATCAGATTACCTCATATTTACCCTCACCAAAAGGATTAAGTGGTGCTTTAGTAGAAATTAAACCAAAGAAATATTTCTTTCCACCAGAGTCAGATCCAAAACTTGCTGTGCGAATTGGGGTAATGCAGGCTGGTTATGTCAATCAGCACATCCATGCTTTAACAACATCTGAAACAAATGGTCAAGAATACATTCCGAAAAAATCTCAAAATCGAGTCCAAAGGGCAGTATCAGACTTATTACGACAATTTGGAATTTTACCTGCTCCTCTCATCGACTTTGAGAAAGATGGCATAGATCCAAATATGTGGCTGACTTGTTTTTATGTTTTACGCCGCACTCGAAAAACAACAGCTAATAATCAAGCTTCTACTGTAGCGTTGATGGTACGAGTCAACCCAATCAAGGGAACGGTACAGGTCACTACCCCTACTTTCTTCGCTACACAAGGCTGGGTATCGTATTCAGCAGGGCTGGGATATTTACTCCGTGAAAAATGGGAACCTAATAGGTATGCTGATGAAACGACTGGTGATACTAGCGATGTACAACAGTCTAGTGATACCCAAAACGAACAGAAGTTTCTCAATAAATTTGTTACCGATTGCTTGCGTGATTGTTTAAGTACATCAATTGAAGAGGAAAAACCTCCCCATGTGCTGTTTATGGCTGAAGCCATAAATGCTCGTACAATGCTGACATGGTTACAAAATCCCCAACTACCAGCTAACAATTTACCCGATCAACTAAAACGGCACATGGCAGAATCGGAAATAAATCGGCTTTCGGTTGTGCGGTTGAGAGTTCCAGGTAATGGTGAAGTTCCCGTTGCTATTGCTAAGGGTTCTCCTGGTAGCAGACCTAATGGTTTATTCTGTTGGCAGGGTGTTTGTAATTATGAGACAACAGCACTTTACTTCAGTATGAGGAAGCCGTTAAATACTGAGCAAGGTAAAAATACATTACAAAAGCCACAGTCTCGTCTGGATAATGGTGGTGTACAAGCAGGCAATCCAAAACCATTAGAAATAGCTGTTATTCATCACCCAGGTCTTGAACGCGATAAGTTAGCTTGTTTTGTTCATAATCTTAGAGATCGATGGCCATATTTTGCTAATGAGGTTTCTTTACCGTTACCTTTTCCGTTTGCAACTTCAGCTAAACAATATGCTGTGAGTGCTAAAGATAGAGTGGAATCTGTTGACTTAGAAGAGGAGGACGAGGAGGAAGATTCTTCTGAATCTGTTGATTAAAGTGATGATAAACTACTGTCTATAGATTCTAGATAAAAAATGCACTATTTAATTTGACACGATATTATTGTGATTATATTTACGCAGAAAGTTTTCCGGAAAAATCCACTTTAGACATAACTTGTGTGCGTATTGAATTCGCAGCCTTCTCTGCAATTTCTTCTCTATCAGAATCAGTAAGAACTACTGCAAGTAAGGATTTTAGAGCTTCTCGGTTAGATATAAACTCTTCATTGTATAAATCATCTTGCAACAAAGTAGCTTCCAAGTGAGGTATTAGCTCAGACGAAGGGGATAGCAACCGCTCTTTAATGCGTGCCCTTGCAGTTTCTGTTGCAGAAGTTGTACCTATACCTAAATCCCATGTTTCAATTATTAGCCTGACTTCGCGGTTGAGAGATACACGCAGCGTTGATAGGCGGCCAAATAAAGGAAGGTTGAGCATTAAAGGTGGTAATGCATTACCCCAATCCAAACCAGCGCCAATAGTGCAATTTGCTTCATCTTCGATGCAAACAGCCTCTTCGAGCCATCCTTCACCAAAAAGTAAATCTATAGCTTCTTGGGTTGTTATTGACTCGTTTGCCTCAAAATTATCCTTTTGCTGTTGATGATTCATAAATTTTTACCCGCTCGAACTTTATCTTCGTCTCAATACACCATACTCAAAGTAAACTAAATTCTCATATTCTTCTTCCGAACCGCAGTTCAACATGTTTTGTTTTTCGTAAAATCCTTCAGACCTTGGTAAGGAATGCAACCCAACTCTACCTTCATACCCTAACTCAACACTTCTAATTCTTGCGAAATTTAACAGTGCTTGACCAACACCTTTGAATTGAGGTGGGCGTTGAATCTCGATTCGGTTAATGGGGGCAGTGGCAATGCCATCAATATAAACTAACCTCTTACCAATATTCAACCGAGAACCGTGCATTTGTGTTTCTATTATCATCAATCCTTGAGTTTTGTTTTCGCACTCAACTGCGTAACCTTCAAGATTTTGTTGATTGCCAATATATCTTAATTTAAATACCCAGTCCCAGTATTTATCTTCTTGACTAAATAACCTTAATTTTTCGACCCACTCATTAACATAATCATCAACATGTCTTTGTTCTAAATCAACCAAATATGCTTCAACAGTTGTATTATCAAAACCCCTTTTTAATTCGATTTTTCGCTGCACCTAAAGCTCCTAATTGTCATTATCTGCAATCACTCTATTCGGCGGGCGAGTCAGTGTAAATTCCGAAATTCTTGAAAAGAATAAAATTACTAACTTACCGGATGATAAAATCCCGTATTTTCGTTAAATTCCCACCCAATACCGGATCTATCTTTGCCCTTACACCATGCTACAAAAAGCGGTGGGGGGAGTTTAATTCGCTCCTTGCGTACACTTTCTTCACTTACACCAAGCCTCTTGGCCAAACCTTCTTCAGTTAACGGTTGCATTCTGGGAGTATGCACTTTGAATGATGAATTATTGTAGTGCGATTTCTGTCCCCGCTTTTGTTGGTTGTTGAGATAGTCTTGAATTTTAATGATCGCCTCAGCCAACTGTGTCATTCGGGCATACATCTTCTCCACTTTTTGTTCTAAATTGGCGAGATTATCAATTGCTGTAGTTTGATTGCTATTAGATTCATTTGAAAACTCTGAATCGAGCTTATCAAGTCTTTCGCAAATAGCTCTTATCATTTCATTAGTCGGACTACTGTGATTTTTATTACTTTTCACTAAGTACTTCTCTACACTTGCCTTAATCTTTGAGTCTAGGCGTTCGTCTAAATCGTTACCACCTGTTGTATCAACCTTATCTTGGGAATCGCCTAAGTAGAGATCGATAAATTCGATCAGCGTGGCTGTTGCGGTCGTCCCTTTTGACTTACAACGGGCGATAAACTGCTCCCAAATCCTTTGGTCACAGTTGAAAGATGCCAGCTTTTTTTTACGCCCTGTATTGCTCATGTTCACGTGTCATCTAGGTAAACTGGGACTGGCCACGCTTATTAAATCGTGTAATTCATCATGATGAATTACCTTGATAGTATCATCGCCAAATGCCTCAGCGCATTCCTCAAGCAATGCCTTTTATGAAGCAATACGGTTCAGTTAAGGCTATGCAGTTCTTGAAACAAGAAACACAGGATGCACTGCGCTTCATTCCCATTCTTCGCAACAATCCCTAATTTACATATATTTGAGCCTTAACTGAACCGTATTGTTTTATGAAGAGATGCTATCGCCATTGGCGATAGCATCTCTTCATAGCGGTTACGCTGGGAGCAAATAAATATAGACATCACCCCGTAGAAATTCCAGCATCAATCTTCTTCGCCAGAGACTGAGTATTAAATATCCTCAGTGATGACGCTAATTGCTGAAAATACCCATACAGATCACTAAACCGAAAAGAAGAGCGATCGCATTTCAGAGCCAGGAACGTGTAGAAAAAGTGTAGAAACTACATCAGCGTAGAGGAGATTTCTTCCTCTGTCCTGGAATAATCAACCTTTGGACAGCACGGCGTTTAGTTTCTTCACCGCGACGGTCATATCTGGCAGTCTGGTCACTGTTCGTGTGTCCAGCTAACCTTTGAACTGTAGAAATATCTTCACCAGCATCCAGCAGATCAGAGATGAAAGTTCTACGGAAATCGTGAGCGGAGAAATTAGTTACTCCCGCCTCTAAACCACGTTTTTGCAAGATGAACAGCACTGCTTGAGAGGTAAGTCGTCGCCGCACTATCCTTGAGCCTCTGTTGACATGACATAGTAAAGGGCCTGCCTCGTAGCCTCGAAGCGATAACCAGTCCAAGACGACAGTAAGAGCAGCATCGGGTAAGTACACAGTCCGATCTTTACCACCTTTGCCACCACGCACTTCTATTGCCCCAGTATTCTCTTCAAGGTTGCTCAAGTCTAAATTCACCACTTCAGAGCGGCGGACTCCAGAACCTCGGAGTATTGCAAATATTGCAGCATCTCTATAACCAGTGGGGGTAGGGTCATCAAAGCAAGTTTGCATCAATTGGGCGATTTCTTCTGCCGTGAGAACACGTCCCCGCAATTGCTTGGTGACTTTAACGTTGGGAATGTCTACAGCACGAGCAAAATCAACAGCATCCATTATCTCTAACCGCAAGGCTTCTTTTAAAACTCGCCGCAAAGCACACAGCACTTTGTTGACATAAGCTGGTGCATATTTTTCGCTCAACACAGAGCGGACTGCCGCCGTATGTTTGTAGCGCAGTGCTGCCCAGTTCAGGGTCATCGCATCACAACTTGAGTTGGTTAACAATCGCGCGATCGCATTTAAAGCTTGGCGCATTGTGGGGCGGGAACCAGGGGAAAGGGTTGCCAAATAGACCGCAGCCGGATGTTCGACTAGCGGGATGGGAGAAGGCAGAGCGAGAGGAGAGGGTGCGGTGTTTTCAATGGTTTGAGGCATTTACTTATCAGAACAGCAATTCTCGCTTGCTAGATTCTAATAAGTAATTGTCTCATAATTGCGAGAAAGAGCGATCGCTCTTTCTTATCCCGACATCGGCAACACCTCTTCACTTAGCAAGCTGTAAAATTCAGGAACTTGAGATTCCACAAGTCGCAGTTCATTTGCCGCGATCGCCTCAAGTTCCAGTACCGTCTCCCAGCGCAAATCCTCGACCCATCGCTTAAGGATGCCTTTAATTGCGTCTACTCCACGAGAAATACCAGAGCGAAGTATTTCTACGCAGTGGAGTAGCGTAATCC
>CAXUOL010000011.1:0-34767 GCA_964252435.1 uncultured Nostoc sp. | reverse complement strand
GAGATTCCATAATTTAATGCGATCGCAACTGCATCCGCCATCAAATCAGCCGTGGAGACAACACGCAACGGAAAAGCTTTGAGAGTAGCTAAATCTGTCTGAACCTCAACAGCAGTGTACATCCTTGCACGGACGTACTTCCAGAAGGCGTTAGCACACTCAATATAAAAGAGGTCTGGAACAAATATTTCCGTCTGTGGATTGGCAAAATGGTCGAAAAGTTGATTAACTTTGGCAGTTAATGGATCAGCAATAAAATACTTGATACACACACTGGTATCTAACACGCATCTTAGAGGGGTTGTCATCTGTCCCGGTCTTCTCGAATCAGTTGAGTACTATCAGGTAATCCGAAATCTGCTGGATTCACACGGCGACGCTGACGACTTTCTTCTAGGACTTTAAGCACATTCTGGCGTTTCTGGTCTTCTATTTGCTGTGCTTCAGTTTTTAAAGCTTGTTCTAACAGAGTTATAACTTGAGCGTTAATTGACCGATGCTGAGATGCCGCTAACTCTTGCAGTTTTGCATACAAATCATCAGGTAAATTTCTTACATAAAGGGTAGCCATCGCTTTACCTCGAAGCAGGATTTATCATCATGCTAGCACGATGCAAGCATAAGGAGAGAGGAGCGATCGCTCTCTCGTTAGAGACAAAACTCGATCAGGCGAGCTTCTACATTGACTCCAACAGCGGAACCTCGAAGTCATTAAACGAGCAAACATTGTAAGACGAAGCGGCTATTGCCTTTACCAGCTTACCGTCAAGAGTTAGCAAAGTAGCTACCTACCTGCTGTGAAAGTGCAACATAAGAGCCATCGTAGGCAGAGATTCCATAATTTAATGCGATCGCAACTGCATCCGCCATCAAATCAGCCGTGGAGACGACACGCAAAGGGAAAGCTTTCAGACTAGCTAAATTCCCTTGAATCAGAGAAACATCGTAACTACCTGCACGACCATACTTCCACAAAACGTTTGCACATTCAATGTAAAACAGGTCAGGTACAAAGATTTCTGTCTGAGGATAGGCAAGGTGAGCAAACAGTTGATTAACCTTGGCTGTTAGTGGATCGGGAATAAATTGCTTAACGGACACACTGGCATCCACGACGCACCTAAGAGGAATTGTCATCTGTCCCGATCTTCTCTAATCATGGCAGTGCTATCAGGCCATTCGATATCAGTTGGTAGCTTTTCACGGCGAAGACGGATTTCCTCTAAAAGTTTTGGCACATTCTTTCGTCTTTCTTCTTCTGTTTGCTGTGCTTCAGTTTTTAAAGCTTGTTCTAACAGAGTTATAACTTGGGCGTTAATGGAACGGTGTTCAGATGCCGCTAACTCTTGCAGTTTTGCATACAAATCATCGGGTAAATTTCTTACATAAAGGGTAGCCATCGCTTTACCTCAAAGTAGAATTTTTCAAAATGATAGCATAATGCAAGCAGAAGGGGGTGCGATCGCTTTTGAAACAAATATCAAAACTAAATACTTAAAGTAGACGCTATCTTAGTATGCTCTGAGTGCTAATATCACTTCCACTTAGTAAAATTTACCTCCTCACAAAAAATTCTATGAGCATTAATGCTTTTGTGGATTATGGCTTCCCTTCTGGCAGAGATTTTTGCGTACAATTTTTGTCTAGTTCGGAGTTTAAGGCTGCAACCCTCAGAGAAATTGCTCCGTCAGCTACGAGTAAAGAAAATAAAGAAAAAATAGCTTTATACATAGCTGATTCCCTTGAAAAGGGTGAACTTACTACAGACGAAGTTCTACTAGCCTATGTCAAGCAGCCAAGGATGTGGTTGAGCATCAAGCAAGGACAGAGTGCCCATACACCTAGTTTAAAGTCGCCAGCTTTGCTATTAAGAGAATTTGGTGAAGAAGGCTGGTATGGCCCTATTCAAGAGACTACGGGATTAAAGAAATGGTATATTCGCACCTATAAGATTCCTGATTACATCCGCAGGAAGACTGGTGAAACTAGTCAATTTGAGGAATGCAATATTCGGTGGTCTGTCATTGCTGAGGTTGGTCATAATTATGTTGCTTTATCATGGGAAGGCTTCTCATTTACTCCACGCAGTGATGAACACACAGAGAAATCAACGCAGTTTCCTTTCTGGTTGTATATTCCGGCATTCTTCGATCAATTAGCTGATTATCTTCAAGGTCAATGGGTTCACCCCAATCTTCCTCGTTTAGTTATGCATGAGATGTGGAACAAATATCTCAACAAATCTATCAATGATTTTCACTATAAATGGCAGCACTTGCGAATAAGAGCAGAATCTGCTGGGGTTGCTCTGAATGCTCATAGTTCTGGAGTGCACGAAATTGATGCAAGTGGACTACAGGCACTATCTCGACAATTAGCTGAGTCTGCACTAGAGACACTTGGCTTTACAGATGATATAGAGAAAATCAGTAATGTTGAAAATGCCCTTTTGCGTACTCTGCTCAAAGAATGGGGTACTAAATCTTATGAATTCAGTCTAGACAGAGAAGTCAATTTGAGGGAAGCTGACACTGAAGGTTCAAAAACTAAAGCCCAATTAGAAAAGCTTTTCAAAGCACATTGTTACTTTGGACTCAAACCCGGTTCTAAAACCCAAGATTCTCTTCAGCACCTAAAGTGCCATTCAGGATACTATGGAGGGAGTACGGGTGTACTAAAGTTTCTTTTAAGGGAACTTGGACTTCGAGGCTAAGGCAATGGTCAGCGTGATTTGTAAAGGACGTTTAGATTTCCTATCTGGTGAGCAAAGGGCTGAACTGAGTAGGCACTTTCAGAAACCATCAAAAACGGCTATGCCACACCAGCTAGCCGTCATATTGGGATTGGAATACTTTGAAGCGCTTGCAGTCATAGCTGTTCTCGAAGCTGAGGGACTCTGTGAAAATCAGCTTCTCATTTATCATAACTGTGATCCAGATGTGCCAGCAGGGGCAATTCCCTATGGTCAAGGCTTTCCCAATTTGCCTTGGGTTTGTCCATTTTGCGAAAAGAGTGTTGAAGACTACAATGAATTGTCCTTTGATATTATGGCAAAGTCTATGGATTCAATCGAATTTCTCTAATTAAGGTATGCCCAGTCAAGAAGAGTTAGTTCAATCAGCTCTCGATACTCTGGCACTTCTTAACAGAGACGACCCAGCATCAGATAAGTTAGCATCTTTTTTGTACACCGTAAAAGACCCAAGACTTTCAAAATATCTAGAACAACTCAAAGAATTTATACAACTGAAAAATCCTACACTTCCACAAAGTAAACAAGCAGGTGAGTTGCTTGAGCAAATTGTCTGTCTTGTCTTTCGTGGACTTCAAGGAGCCACAAGCTTCAAGAGCTTTCAGTCAGCAGGGCCTCAATACGACTTTCTAGTTAGTGGAGATCAACCAGCTTGGTTATATGTTTGTAATCAGCTCTATCTTAAAGAGAATCAAAGAGGCATAGTTGTTGAAGCAAAGGCAACCAAAGATCGCTTGCCTGACAAACAGTTTGCGCGACTATGCAGCATCTTAGAGCTAAATCTCTCAAGCACAGTTGGACTGGGAGTATTTTTTACACTGAATGGAGCAGCAGGCTTTCCTCAATCAGGTGATACTAGACAGAGGGCAATCAGTGACTGTAGATTACGTCAAGTAATTTTTCACGCTAAGACCCAAAAAAGAATAGTTGTCTTAGACAAAAATGACATTTTTGAGTTAGGTAAAAACGGTTCTCTCATTCAGATACTTGTTAGAAAAATCCGAGATTTAGACGAACTGAGCGGTCTTCCAACTACATCAGTTGAGCAAACAGAGGAAATAGATTTGCCTGATCACTTAAACCAACTATGGGTGTGATATAAAATTTTGTACCAACTTCCTGCTGAACTACTAAGCAATAGCTATTAACCAATATCTAATCCCCAAACTATTCAACGGAGAGGGGGAGATTCGAACTCCCGGAGGTTTTAGCCTCATCCGATTTCAAGTCGGACGCAATCGACCACTCTGCCACCTCTCCAGTAAATCTGTCAAAGTTGTGTCTATCCTAGTTTCAGACGCTATTTAGGCGCTTTTGTTGGTTAGCACTAAACTTGACAGATAATACTATACCCTATTATCTACGCAGATTGCACTACTGGATGCGAATGTCTACGACACAATACGCGATCGCTCATACAAAATTTCCCCCTTAGCCACCTGAAAGTCATTCCCCACCCAAACTAGGGAAACTTGCGAAACCACACCCGCCTCTAGGGTGACAATGGAAAAATTACGCAGCTTCTCGCCGTCATTTTCCACAATCCTGGGGACACTAGCCGCATTTAAGTAAATTGTCCCCTCTGGACTTCTAAAAATGGGCTTGCGCTGCACCTTCTTGGTATGGCGTAAATCTCGGTGCATGTGACCAAATGTCACCAGGGGAATGGTTTTACCAGCAGTCAAGGCTTGAGAAATCGCCTCGCCCAAATCTGGATCGCCAAAATCGCCGCCAATTGGGTGCCAGTCTTTGCCGCAGGGGTCTTCGGGGCGATCGCCTAACCCACTAGGCCCATTGTGACCCAAAAATATAATCGTCTCGTAAGCGGCGCTTTTAACAGCTTTGAAGATGCGATCAGCGGATTCTTCCAAACTCGTCACACCGTAACGTTCTTGACAGATTTCCGCGAATTTCCACTCTGGGCCACCCCAGGTAAAGGGACGACCCCCCACTACAGTTAAATTCCAAGCGGGAAAATCCAACTTACCGTAACCAACATGGGACGGGCCTAATAAATCGAGTTGTTCCTGTACCCAGTCTTCCTTAGAGCGGTCATAAGGAGCCTTTTTGCGTCCCCATTCGGTGGCGGTGTACCAGGCATCGTGGTTGCCCATCACGGCTGCTTTGGGAATATCGAGAGAAGCGATCGCTCTGACCACTTCCACCGACTCGTTGCCAAAATCCCCGACAAACAGCACTAAGTCAACACCCAAATGCTTGAGTGCAACGCCATCTTCCACTTCCCATTGGTCGTGAATATCTCCAACTACAGCAATTTTGAGGTTTATCGATTGAGTTTTCTGACTGGTCATGCCACTTTCCTTGCCGTCTATCTCCAGGATATGAAACTCAGCCCGATTTGGACACAACCCGAAAATATCAACCGTCCACTATTTTTGGTAAAAACTACTATAATTGAATCCACAGGACATACATTTGCAACATAAAGCACCCCTAAACTGTGTTTACCACTGCACTAGCTCAACGAGAAAACACCCAACTGGGTGAACTACCACTAGATTTGTTTGCGGCGATTGAGAGTCTCAAAAAAGAACTCAACGCTGTTATCCTGGCGCATTATTATCAAGAGCCAGATATTCAGGATATTGCCGACTTTATTGGGGATTCATTACAACTGGCAAGAGCCGCAGAAAAGACTAATGCGGATGCGATTGTTTTTGCTGGCGTTCACTTCATGGCAGAAACAGCAAAGATCCTTAATCCCGATAAATTAGTACTTTTACCAGATTTAAATGCTGGTTGTTCTTTAGCTGATAGTTGTCCACCAGACGAATTCGCAGCTTTTAAAGCAGCGCATCCAGATCATCTAGTGGTATCTTACATCAACTGCTCTGCTGATATCAAGGCGATGAGCGATATTATTTGCACTAGTTCCAACGCTGTGAAAATTGTCCAGCAGATACCGAAAGAACAGCCGATTATTTTTGCCCCAGATCGGAATTTGGGGCGGTATGTCATGGAACAGACTGGGCGAGATTTGGTGCTATGGCAAGGTAGCTGTGTTGTCCATGAAACCTTCTCAGAAAAGAAAATTGTTCAGTTAAAAATTGCTCATCCCGAAGCAGAGGCGATCGCACACCCAGAATGTGAAAGTAGCGTATTGCGTCACGCTAGCTTTATTGGTTCCACAGCCGCTTTACTCAAGTATTGTCAAAACAGCCCCACGAAAGAATTTATCGTTGCGACAGAGCCGGGAATCATTCATCAAATGCAAAAATTAGCTCCTGACAAGCATTTTATTCCTGCACCGCCGATGAATAATTGTGCTTGTAACGAATGTCCGTTTATGCGATTAAACACCCTAGAAAAGCTTTACTGGGCAATGAAAAATCGTACTCCCGAAATTACCATGTCAGAGGATATTCGCCTTGCTGCACTGCGACCAATGCAACGAATGCTGGAGATGAGCGTGTAACCAGTATTTTTATCCAGATGGTAGAGACGCAGTTTTGTTGCGATCTCTACCTACAAGTTATTTTTTCTAACCACTTGCAATTTATAAAGCATAATGCTAATATTTTAAATCGTGAGACAAATCGGGTCGGTGTCCGAGTGGTTAATGGAGACGGACTGTAAATCCGTTGGCTAGCGCCTACGCTGGTTCAAATCCAGCCCGGCCCACCACTTACGAAGTTATAAGTTATAATGACTGGGTAAAGAGCAAAGCTCCCAGCATTGTAACTTACAACTGAAAAATCAAAGTTACATTTTGCCCGTGTGGCTCAGTGGTAGAGCACACCCTTGGTAAGGGTGAGGTCACGAGTTCAATCCTCGTCACGGGCTTTTCACAGAGATACTTGCTAGTCCTAAACTGACTTAATCTGCCTTAAAACTGCCTTAAGCTTAAGACAGTTTAAGCCGCTTGGCAATCAGCGATTAAGGGTAGACTGAGTTTTACCAAAGTCTACCCAGAATCCATCAGATACCTAGTAAGGCAATCGCCCAGGACTAAGGGCGGCTAGATGGCATAAATGTACTTAATGTATATTACTTTGGCGTTCTTCCTTCTAGGGGTTAGTTTCCACCAATCTTCGCTTCCGGTCTCGCGGTGAAAATCATCAATCTTATTAAGCGTTCCGTCCGATTCCCAACCAAACTTTTCCATTTCCTCTAAGATTCTGTCGAGAACTCGTTCAACTACGGGAATGTAAACTTCACGAGTAGCTGAGAGTCCTAATTTGGTTTCTGGGTTAATCTGAGTCATAATAAAAACAGTCCTTGAGTTTTGTAGTTATTACTGAGGGATTTATAGCGCTTTCCTGATTGCCTTCAGGGAGCGCTTATTGTTTTGCGGTCATTAAGGAGTATTTTTGACGTTAGGTGCAAGTAGCTTGATAACTATGTAGGTGTTGAGGGGTATCATTTCCCCTAAGTTTTGGCAGTACTCGAAATGTAGTCTTTTAAGTTCCTCGTACTCCTCATCTTTAAACCTAACCGTTATCCCCTTCGACATTTGTTTTTCTCCTTTTGATATAACCAATATAACCAATGCAACCACTGGTTACACCAGTAATATTACTGTATTTTAGACATATCTTAAGCACTTAATAATCTTAAGTAGCCTTTTGGTAGACATAGAAAAATCCCCCAGGATTCCTGAGAGATATAAGCGGGTATTCAATGGTTGTATTTTTACCAAATAGGGATATCCGGCAAATCGGGTCTATTAATCATGTGCCCGTAAGTCTTCATTACCATTATGGTGTCTGTATGACCTAGTAAATAAGCTACCCCCCCGGTCATCTGTACAAAAAATCCTTTTAGTGTATTTATAAATGTATGTACTCTAAGTAGTGGATTATTAATGGGTTAACCCATAGTGTTGACCAAATAAAGCTTTTAACGAATATAAACTATTATATTTTTTGATGAATATGGGATATTTTCAGTTTCTTATAATACTTTATACTTACTCATGAACCTAGTAAGTAGCATAGAGAAACTAGTATGGCAAGAGTAAAGGCGGGTACAGTAGGCATAGAGGATTATCGAGGTAAATATCGCATCAGATTACCCAGAGCGATCGCTAATGGAATAGGTCGTTATATCTTCACTGGAATAGCTTCAGCAGACCCTAACGCGCTTAAACATGTGCAAAGGCTTGCTTGGGATATCGAGGATGAAATCTCTAGAGGCACGTTTGACCGCGAGAAATACTTAAATAAGACTAGGCAGCAAATACCAACATCGTTAACCTTAAGGGAAATCTGGCAAAGATACAGTGATTTTAGGAAACCTAGCCTAGCTATAAGTACTTATCATTCTCACTATGAAGGGACTTACAAAAAAGCCATAGAAATGCTACCTCAGTCTCCCGAAGATATTACAGGGGTCAAAAACTGGCTAATACGCAATAAGCCGCCGCATCAGGCTAGAAGAATGCTTATACTAATCAGTGCTGCTATGGACTGGGCAGTAACTCAAGGGTTGACTAGCTCCAATAAGTTTAAAGGCTTATATAGCACCGTTAAGAAGCCCCCCAAGAAACCAATAGCCCCATTTAGCACTCTGGAGATGCAAGCCATTCTTGAAAGTTTCCAGGGGAGCCATTACGAACTCTTTATTAGATTCTTGTTTCTTACTGGATGCCGAACCGGGGAGGCAATCGCCCTACAGTGGAAGCAAATAGCCCCAGATTACAGCTATATAACTATTAATGCTACATATTATCATGAGTTAAAAACCAGGAAACCTACAAAAACCCATGTCAGTCGTAAAGTACCTTGTAACCAGCAGTTACGCTTGTTGCTTCAAAGCCTAACTAAAGGAGGTTTAACTGATCCGGTGTTCACTGATCGTAATGGGGGGTTAGTGAGCAATAAGCTTTTACTAAAAGCTTATTGGAGACCTAAGCTAACTAAGCTTATTACTCAGGGACTGGTGGATCGCTACAGACCTATTTATAACACTAGACACACAGCAATCACTAGAATGCTAGAGTCGGGCTTAACCATGAACGAAGTAGCTTATATTGTTGGCAACACCCCCAAAATGATTATGCAACATTACGCAGGTATTAGCCGCAACTTAAAAATACCTGAAATACTATAGAGTTACTGTCATTTCCCCTAAGTAACTTAACAGTACAAGCCCCCTGTCAATGCTTCTTTGGTCAACCTACCCAGTCAAAACCCCTATGGTAATATAAACCACAGGGGTTAACCGTGTATGTTTAGAAGTATTCAGAAGTCTTTAATCAGGGTCAACGGCTTGCCATAAGATAGCTCTGGCATTACCATCTGACTCTACATAATCGACTTTGTAAGTATTACCGTCTATTAAGGTGACTTCAAATACCTCTGCGTCCCTGTAATCATCATCGTCTAATGGCCGCACCTCGGCAATCTGTTCTAGAGACTCTATGTCTACTTTGGAGCCGTCAGTTAGTATAAAAGTTACGTCTAGTGTTTTCATAATATTAACCTTGGCTCCCTTGCTTCTTACTATATTGTACCCTGAACTGATTGGCTTTGTCTACCTTGTCCAGCCCTTCCCTGAATAGCTTCTGGGCTTCCTGATGACTAACTTCCCCCTTGGCTACTCTACGGTTTAGTTCACCCAAAAGTACATAGGATTCCCTGCGGTATATTTCCACCCATGAGCCAGGTCTGAATGTATCAGAATGCCACCGTCTACCTGAATCACCAAACTCAGGCAACCTGTAACTCCTCAACTTAAACTCTGAGGCATCTACATCAATACCCGTAGGATGATTAGCTAGATACATTTTCCGGTTACTGATGTCGTGTAAGCCCCCTGGTAGTACCACAAAGGATCTTTGATCCTTATCAGCCGGGGTAATAACCCAATCTTCTATGTTTTTACCTGATTTGGTCTTCTTGGTTTCCCGGCTGAGAATAGCCTGTGTCTGTGCCTTAGCCTCATCCAGGGTTATCTTACCGGACTCATAGTCTTTAACAACGGTATCTAAAGGTACTTTAGCCCACTGATGGACATGGTGTTGTTGCATTTTGCCATAGCCTTTAGTCACCAAGCCCTTGTCTACCTTGCCGTGATACGTGGGCAGCCAGTCCGGTACAGTACTGTCATTAGTCTCTACTTTGGTCATGTATTTAGCTAATCCATCAGCTAACTGTACAGGAGTCATGGCAGCAAGTCTAGGGGTTAATGACGGCATCCCATATATGCGATCACCCATGTACTCGTGCATATTAGTGTTCCGGTTGAGAACTACCTGTTTACCGTCTACTTCCACTGAGTACTCAAAATCCTTAACTTTCCGGGTCTTAAACCCGCCTTGGGCTTTTGCTAGCTCTGGCTTACCGTCCCAGATGGTTAACCCGTTACCTTTAACACTCAAGTGGTCAGGATTAGCCGCTAAATACTTCCCAGTGCTGTTGGTCTGCGATCGCTGGAGTCCCTTGGCTTCCTTCCGTGCCTGTAATACCTCCTGTAGCCGTCTACGTTGATCATGGTTTAGACCTTGAACAAACTCCAACCTAGCCTGATAAACCAGTGCAGCATCCTTAGTACTACGTAGTACTCTGGATTGCTTAAGGATTTCTGTCTGCGTTAATGATTTCTTAAGCTCTCTTGAAGGTGCTTCTAGAGTTGTAGTGGCTTCTGACTGTGCATTCTTAGCCTTTAAAACTTCCAGAAACCTTTTTCGTTGCTCAGGATTAAGACCTCGGTAAAACTCTAATCTTTTCCTTTGCTGATCAGTAAGGCTCTGGTGAACCTTTAGCCGCTCTTGGTGAACCTCGACAGCCTTCTTAGTTGACCTCAGCTAAGAACCATTGCCACTGAGCATCTGTGAGGGACACTTGTAGGGGGTACGGGTTAGTAATGTGCATCAGGTATTCTGCGGCTTATGCTTCATTTTAGCATCTTTTAAGTATTTAGTCAAACCCAAACGCTTACAGGGTAAGACTTTGAAGCTATTTATAGGTTAGTATTTCCCTTTACTGTTCCCGATGTCCATCAAAGGGTCGGGAACAGCTATAATGCTTACTGTGTATGCGTTTTAACTTATTTAATCTAAAAGATTGGGAACAGATCGGGAACAGCTATAATGCTTACTGTGTATGGATTATAGAGTTTGTTCTTGATGTTCTTAATCAAAATCAGGGAAAGTCTAGTTACTTACCTGTTTAATAAAAAAAATCAAGTAAGATTAAGAACATCAAGAACAAACGGCTGTAACCTATGTTGTATAAGGCTTTAGGGCTGTTCCCGATCTTTGGGGGGTCAGGAACAAATAGAAAAGCCCTAAAGCTACAACTGAGGTACAGTAAGGCTTTAGGGCTGTTCCCGATCTGTTCCCAATCTTTAATAGGGGTCAGGAACACCCGAATATTAAACTTGCTCTTTTGCGATCAATAGTTCTTTTTGGGTTAGATGGGATACATTATTAGCCCCTGGTTTTTTCCATTGCTGAATAGATACACCTAGTACCCTAGACTTCTTTTTCTGGTAGCCCATCTCCTCTAATAACTTGGCTATTTTGACATCCTGCCTACCAGTTTTTTGGTCTTTAATGGCAACCCCTAGCCCTGACTCCATCAAGTCTGGCAAAGTAAATCCAATACCATCTATATCCTGCCTAATCCATCGGTTCTCTAGGAATGCCACTAGCATAGCTAGTCTATCTTCGTACTGCGATCGCTCCATATATTCTTGGTTTCTTTCCTCTGACTGTTCCACTAGTTCATCAGTAAACCACCACTCCAACTTGTTATTCACATGAAACGTATAGGAGTGGTAAGCAGATGCCCAGATGCGATCGCGATTCTCTTGTAACCACTTAGAGGGAATCTTCTGGATAACCGGGACTACCATAAACCTTCTATTACCTGTGGTATCCTTCAGAATCTCATTAGAGTTACAAGTACCCCCAAAGACCACATGGCGCGGTCTTTCTGGGATATCCTCAGTGTGCATAACTCTTAAGTCATCTTTCCGCTTGGTAATGAAATGCTTAAACAGTTCTACATCAGCCTTTCTGGTAATCCCTTCTAGCTCCCCTAGCTCACAAATCCAGCCTTTTTGAAGTAGTCTAGTAGTCTCAACAGATGTCGGGTCGGAACTCTGAATAAAATAATCACCGCCTAAAATCTCGAAGAACTGTGTCTTAGCTTTACCCTGTGCTGACTTCAGGATTAGAACATTATCCATCTTGCATCCAGGGTCAATAGCCCTTGCTACAGCCCCCCTTAACCAACATTCAAGCATTTTTTGGGATAACTCATCAGTCACACCAAATAGTACCTGAGCTAACTGCCCCCACTCTGGCATTAACTGAGGGGTTACAGGTATACAAGGCTCTCCAGTTTCATCTAAACTAGCCTCCCACTCTTCCGTACTCATAACCGCACCATCATCATTCTCATTGGTTGCAGGGTGTTTCAATGCAACCTTTTGGAGATATTCTTTGACTGGGTTAAATGCTTTTTTCTCTTGAAAGTCCCTTCTACGACTTGATAGAAACTCCGATTGCCCCTTCCTGGAAATCTCTAACACATCTTCTAGCCGACACATTAGCTTGTTAAAGGATACCGCCGCACCAAATAAATGGTAGTGCTGTAACCATTCATCGTATCTAACCCACCCATAAACAGCCTCAAACACCTGCCAGAAAGCCTGTGGCCTATCTTTAGCATTCTCGATAAACCTAACTGCTGCTCTCTTAGCTTTCATCTGATCATGATAGTCTTTATTATCAAATCTAGATGACCCTTTTATGTTATTTGGTAACTCTAATATATCGGTAGACCGTAGCATATTTAGCACTCGATCAGCCTTTAGCGCATCATCATCATCAAATCCATCAAAGCTTGACTGAGTATCTGTATCTGAGCTATAATCCTCATTGGAGGAGCTAAAGTGTCTACCTGAATACGCTTTAGAAAATCCCATTATTTGAATCCTTGGGCACTTAGCCCGATTGTTTGTTTACTGTGAATATCGAACTTTGGGCAACTAGCTGTGAACTGGTTGCCCTATTTGGTTCCTGTGGCTAAATATCCCAATGCAAGTAATCTCATGTACTCAGAGAGGCAATAACCAGCTTGGCTGGCTTTCTGTCTAATAAGCTCTACCTCTTGCTCAGTAGCCCTAAACCTAATATCCCTATCACGTTTCATATCCTGTATCCCTTATTGTTCCTATCCTTAGACAGTCAACTTTTTCAGTTAACGGTAGAATAGGGGTTATAGGCTCTGATAACTCCTATGATTTTAGGGGTGGATAAGGGTACAGCGAAGTACGCCTATGATTCCTTTACAAAATAGGCATAGATAGTTGGATTAAAAAAGGATAGTTAGGTTTACCTAGAAAGTTCCCCACCGATAACCCGCGTGTTCAGCTAAGATTTTTACCTTTTTCTGTAGCTGATGAACCTGTTCCTGAAGCTCTTTAATATCGTTCTGGGTTCTTTCTTGGCCTTCCAAAGACATCCCTGAGCTTTCCCTAAGTATATCAAGTATTAACTGATGCTTGCTAATCCCCTTCCCCTGTAGCTGTGCCTTAAGCTGAGAATCTAGGTCATCAGGTAATCTCAGGGTCATATTAGCCATTACGGTATCTGTTTTATTTCTTAGCTAGCAATGTACTAATGATACCATACATGGTATCCCCATGTCATCAATAACTGGCACATTAAAGGTATAAACTGGCACGTTAAGGTTAACCCCTTTACAGTCATTCTGTATTTGATGCTGACCTAAACTACCTGAGTCCAGCCCCCGAAACTTCAGGATAACTAGTATCTAATATGGCAGTCTTAAGTAACAGTGTTATCATAGAGACTGCAAGTACTGAAAACTATTTATGATAACCAAGATAATCTCTGGACTGCTGGGGATCTCAGTTGCTTTTTCTAGCACAATAGCTTTGGCAGACCTGCCTAAGTTCATTGGGCGGACTGATGATGGTACTAAGGTTTATTTGGAATCTGATATTACTGAGTTGCAAGATGGTTCAGTAAGATTCCATATTTACACTGTAGGGCGAATAGGTAGGTCTAAGCAAATAACCTTTGTAACTCCCTGGTGTGCCTCTGGGGGTATAGCCAAAGGCGCTAGTTATGCCCCTGATATTCCCGGATACTATTTTGAGGTCGATAATCACTTGGGCTACTTTGATATCACAGAAGATTCAGTAACCACTAAGCTGTTAACTGCTGTATGTGAAGTGACTAGGGGGCAAGATGATTAACCTGTTGACATAGGGTGAACTTAAGGCTATCCTCAGCCGAGGACTTTACCCACGCTAGCGACTACATAGTTGACCTTAGAACTCTGGTAGTACTATATTTCTACTGATGCCTATTTTAGCCAAGAGGTATATCCGGTAACTTGGGGCGGTTAACTAGATGTCCATAAGTTTGCATAACCATTCTTGTGTCTTTATGCCCAAGTAAATATGCTACTCCGGTGATCGGCGTATTTTGGTCTATGGCATGACTAGCAGTGGTATGCCGAGTTGTGTAAGGTCTTCGGTAATCTACACCGACTTTAGTTAGTACTTTAACCCAGTATCTCTCTCGGAAGTTACCATCATCTATAGTTTTTCCTTTGACCGTAGTAAATACTAAGGAATCCTGGTCAGATTGTGGCGGTTTGATTGACCACAATAGCACCCGCAACTCCTCAGTCATTGCCAGGTGTCTGCTGCTACCCGTTTTAGTCTCCTTTCTGACCCTCTGATACCCATTACCTGCCCAGTCCCTAGAAAGACTTTCTTGGATGATTACAACCTTTTGGTCAAAGTCCACATAACACCAACGTAAACCAATAGCTTCAGATGTCCTAACCCCTGTAGCCAGCAAAAACTTAACAAAAGGCGCGTAGTGCATGGCAGATTCTTCAAAGCCCTGGATAATCACTTTAATCTCTCTGGAAGTAAAGGGCTTTATCGACTTAGCGCACACTCTGCGGGTTTTTAGTTCGTCATAAGGGTTACTAGTTACCAGCTTTCTTGGTATAGCCCAGCGATAGCATCTTCTCAAATAACCCAAGCGTTGATTAAAAGTTGAGGTTCCTAAGTTGGATTCGGTCAGCCACAGGGTATCCATTAAATCAGGGTTAGCTTTTATAATCTGCTGCCTAATCGCTTTGTAATGATGTTGTCTAGTGGCTACTGAAAGGTTAAGGTTATCTACCCAGTAATCCCATAAGCTTAACAGCGATTTTGGACTTTGATGTTGAATATCAGCGTTAGCCACCCTCGGCTTAGGGGCTAATCGGTAGCGGTCTAATGTCGGGTCAAAGTTCTTAGCTAGGATGTCATTTTGGATTGTAGTAGCGATCGCTTGGGCTGTTTTGAAGTCTCTACGGTTATCAAATCTACCGCCTGGGACAGGATTAAAACCATAACGTTTACCATTTACACTAAATCTTAACTGAATACTCCCTTGGTTATTCCGAGATGGTTCTATCTTTTTCATTTGCCTTAAACTTGACTTAAGTTTTGCGTTTAAGGCAGATAAAGTCTTATCTAAACTACATCATTAGCCGTTAGGCTACACCCTTGGTAAGGGTGAGGTCACGAGTTCAATCCTCGTCACGGGCTTTTCACAGAGATACTTACTAGTCCTAAAACATCCTAGATTGTCCTAAACTTGTCTTAAGCATAGGACAGTCTAACGATGGTTTGCTAGAGATATCTCAAATCTTTAACTTAAGGCAGACCTGTAAAAACTTCTAGGTGTTTGCAGATTACCGCAGGGGGTTAGGATTTATTTGCTAGCCTCTAATAGCAAGAATTGGTTTAAATGGACTAATAAAGTATTCTTAGTCCGTTTAAACCAACTTGAGGTATTAGCCTGAAAATAAATTTTCGGGCGTTTTTTATGCTTTTGTAACAGCTTTTAAGATGGCGGTTCTACACATATTCATATTGGGAATTAGGAATACTTAACATCTAGAAAAGGTAGTTGCTTGGAACCATTAGCACCAATCACTTCAATACCTTGTTTGCCACGAATACCGTCTACTGGCAGCGAAACTGTATAAGGTGCGGTAGCTGGTAGTCCGATTCCGGGCAAAGTGCCAACAACCTCAACTCCCCAATATTCAGGTTGCTGGACGTATACAAGTGGTACAAGATTCACTTCCAAATTCAAGTATGGTTTCGTCCCTCTGACAACCAAAATATAAGTGTCACTTACTATACCAGGACGAATTTCTGCTTCTTCAAAGTCAATTAATCGAGATGACTCTGGTTTTGGTAAAGCTCGGAATTGACTAAGACTTTGCTCTAATGTAGTCATTTTTTCTCCTGTAGAAGAACTATGTTGTTGAATCAACTAATTAAGGAGATAACAAGATGTTTTCAATCTTGTACCTTCAACTTTTTAGCTTCTTAGTTAATTCATCAAGCTAGAAAGCAAAGTTTATGCAATGCCAACTTCTTCTTTACATTTATTTAGCAATCTCAGAAATTACTATACAAGGTGGTTAACCGAGAAGAATCCTCGCATTGGCAGTGGTGCGGCGTCGATCTCGTAGTTTGCGATCGCTCGCACGAGCTTTGAAATAATCAGAGTTCGTGCATTACGGCAATAACGATCTCGAACAGTTCGCGTGCATACACAAACAGTCGTCAGTGTATACAATACTGATTGTATGAAGAATTAATTAAGTGAAGGGCAATAAATTTACATATTTACAAGTACTAGTTGACCTATAATACCACCTATATAAATACTATACTGATGCCAATTAAAAAAATTTTTGCTATACATAACGCGCACTCTCCCCGATATCTTGAGCAGGGGTCTTATATATGTAATATTGATATTGCATTCTTTTTTCAAATTAGCATGGTCAAAGAAATCTATTATTTAATACGCCTTCATTCCCTGGCGACTGTTATTTTTAATAAAAATCTATTTTTGCTCAAAATCTACTAATATAGTCCAGTTTCAGATCCACCGTCCTCAGTAGTTTCTGTGCGATGGCTAGGACGGTCTACGCTTACGCTACGAGGGTATGTTTGGTGGAGATAGTTATCCCTAAGTAGCTCTTGATAACGTGCCAATGCTCCAGTGCGATCGCTTTCAACTGCTGTAACTCGTCGTCAGAACCTCGCAGTATAACCCCAGGTTTGAAAAACTTTTACAGCTTGCTTGTCTACTAGGGGGACTACACGCTACACGAGCATATCAAACAACCGTTTAGCTGCTGTTTAGCTGCTGCATTTTGCTCGTTAGTGGCTATCAAGACATGAAGAATACATAAAGATAAGTACTGACATTATACTGGTCGGCAAATAATATGAAGAGTATGCAAAGATATGTCTTTAAGTGTGGACATCTCAGTAAATCTTCAGATATGGTTATCAAAGTGTTATTTAGATGTTCCCTATTTTTAAGCTACACACCCACGGGCAATACCCCACAACAACTGCATAAAAATTCTTTCCCTATCGAAAGTGAATTATTCTCTATATTTACGACAGTAGGGCTACGCTTTGATAAGAAACATGAAGTATAGGTTTTAGGCATTCAAGCTTGATTTTTTGACACTTTGTCAGTGATGGCTGGGTTGATCTGCGGATCGAGAATGATAAAAAAGTGTGAAACCATTTGTTTTTCTAAATACACGCTCATAAATATGTACAATGCTTAAGACTTAGATAGTCGTAACTAGCATTATTAACGGGTACATAAATAACGAATGAAAAAGGAAATAGGGAATTAGGTAAAGAATTTAACTTTGAACCTCCTGCCCAACGGGAGAGGCAGTCCCCCAGACGCTCGAAGATTCGCTAACGCTGCGCTATCGACGGGAACCGCCAAGACGGGGGCTGCCTCACCTCCTGCCTTTTTTAAGTCAGTCAGATAAGTCCTACTTACAAGCTTATCAATAGGGTAAATCTTCGAGAAAATTGCTAGCCCTCAAGGGCGACATAAAAGTATGTCGAAAGCGTTAACTCTCGGCGATTTCTGTGTGTATTTAAACAACATTAACAACAAGTTAATAGCTGAAGTTACTCAAAAAATCGATTCAGGAAGATAAAAGTTATGGTGAATATCATTGGAACCAACGGTAAAGATACTCTACTGGGTAGTCAGGGTGCAGATACAATTAACGCTAAAGTAGGTGATGATATCATCGATGGCAAAAATGGCAACGACCTTTTAAACGGTGATGCCGGAAATGATACCCTCATTGGTGGTACAGGGAATGATACTCTCCTTGGTGGTACGGATAACGACTCCCTGCGTGGTGGTACGGATAACGACTCCCTGCGTGGTGGTACTGGTAATAACCTGGTGCAAGGTGATGAAGGAAATGATACCCTTGATGCTGCCTATTCTTCTGGAAATAACATCCTCAGTGGAGATGCTGGGGATGACTACCTTGATATTAACTATTCTGCTGGCAACAATACGGTTTCAGGCAAAGACGGCGATGATTCTCTTTACGCCAATGAAGTCCGGGGTAGAAATACTCTAAATGGAGGCGCTGGTAATGACACCTTCTATTTGTCCGCTTCAAAAACTGCCCCCTCTTCTTTAACGACTCAAAGCGTAAATGGAGAAACTGGTGAGGATTACTTGTCTGTATATTACACCAGTGCTACTAAAGGAATCACTTCGAGTTTCGATGCTGCTACTAAGACTGGCTCGATTAGGGCTGGCACAAATCAGATTAACTACAACAATATCGAACAATTAGAAATTAGAGGTACAACCTACGCTGACTTTATTGTCGGGAGTAATGGCAACGATTTACTCTTCGGAGGTAGTAGTGGCAATGATTTAAATTATGGCAATGATACGATTTTTGGCGGTGAAGGTAACGATTACTTGAATGTTGATTATTCAACAAGCGATAACATCCTTAATGGTGGTGTTGGTAACGATCAATTCAGTGCTACCTCTTCAACAGGCGATAACATCCTCAATGGAGAAGATGGCAATGATAATCTCTCTGCCTCTAAAACGGATGGCAATAATACCCTCAACGGTGGTGTTGGTAACGATCAATTAAATGCTAACTTTTCAACAGGCAATAACATCCTCAATGGAGGAGAAGGCAATGATTCTCTTAGTGCCTCTCGTGACTATGACTATTCCGCTTCTTTTACCTCCGGCAATAACACTCTCAATGGTGGTGCTGGTGACGATCAATTGAGTGTTAACTATTCAACGGGCGATAACATCCTCAATGGAGAAGATGGCAATGATTCTTTCTTTGCCTCTGGCTACTACGATGACAAAAAAGCCCAGGGCAGGTTTGGTAATAACATTTTCAATGGAGGGAATGGTAATGATTCCTTCTCTTTTGTTTTATATGCTTCCCCACTTTCCTTAGCGACTCAAACAGTAGATGGGGGAACAGGTAACGATTTGTTGAGCGTTTCGTATGTCTATCCTAGTGGGGGAATCACAACAACATTCAATGCTGCTACTAACACTGGCTCGATTAGGGCGGGCACGGATCTGATTAACTACAAGAATATCGAAGAATTACATATCTCAGGTACAGTCTACAATGATTTGATTGTGGGGGGCAATGGCAATGATACACTCACCGGAGGCGATCGCGGCAAAGATACCATAGATGGAGGCAAAGGTAACGATTTGTTGTCTTTCTATAACTATTCTATCAGCCAGGGAATCACCTCGACATTCAATGCTGCTACTAACACTGGTTCGATTACAGCAGGCCCCAATCAGGTTAGCTACAAGAATATCGAACAATTAAATCTCTCAGGTACAAACTACGATGATTTGATTGTGGGGAGCAATGGCAACGATACCCTTGCTGGGGGACGCGGAAATAACACGATTCTCGGTGGTGCAGGTAAGGATTACTTGACTGCTGACTATTCAAATGGTAATAATTTGCTCTCTGGTGATGATGATAATGATTATCTTAACGTCTCTGGCTCCTACGACGACTACCGAGGCGATTTTTCTCTTGATGCGATCTCTGGTAAGAACACCCTCAATGGTGGCGCTGGTGATGATAACTTAGTTACTAACTATTCATCAGGCAATAACCTACTGAATGGGGGCGATGGTAATGATACTTTGACAGCCGCTGGTTCAGCCTCCTTATATTCCTCATACAGAGCTTATACTGTCTCTGGGAATAACACGCTCAATGGTGGTGCTAATGACGATCGCTTGATTGTTGACTATTCATCAGGCAATAATCTACTGGATGGAGGCGATGGTAATGATACTCTCACAGCCTCTGGTGCATCTGGTAAAAACACCTTCCAAGGTGGCAAAGGTAATGATAACCTTTATGGAGGAGCTGGTACTGATACCTTTGTTTTCAATAGTTTCAATGAAGGTGTTGATAATATTTATAACTTCAATGCGACTAACGAAGTGATTCGGGTATCGGCTGCTGGTTTTGGTGGTGCGTTATCATCAGGTTTACTCTCAGCTGGCTCTTTTACCCTTGGAACATCCGCAACAACAAGTAATCAGCGATTTATCTATAACAACACTACAGGTGAACTATATTTTGACCAAGATGGTAGTGCGGGTGGATTTAGTCAGGTAAAATTTGCCCAACTATTTGGTGGAGTGTCACTAAGCCAAAACAACTTCCTTGTTGTTTAACGTGTCGCAGAAGTCCCGACCTTCTCTGCGAGACGCTAACGCGAACAATGTATTCATAAGGTGGGGATTGTGAGCGGGGGCTGAGGATTGCATCCGGTATTGTTTTTTTGCGTCAGCAAAAACAAATATTGGATGTATGACGAAGCTCCAAAATTTTCTGATAGAATTATCAGGTCTTGACCATCAATGCCATAAGCGAAAACCAAGCTAACAGGTATATGTCGCAAGAAAACCCTTCTCTGCGAGACGCTCCGCGAACGACTTCGCTCAGGGTAAAAGATTTGGGTCTTGGGAACCAGGACTCCTGCCCTTGGAGGGAATGTCAGACTTTCTAGTACTACGGAGTTCTGGAAGCTATTCCCGATGAATTGGGAAGCCCCGTCTGTCTTACGGCAGGGTAGTTCACATATAAGCTCTAGAAGTGTGGTATCCAGAAAAAAAGCCAGTCAGATTGCTCAAGTCTTGAAGAATCAGCAGAGAGCTAAGGAAGCTTTTAGCGTAGTAACAAGATTAACCAACCGTCGCTACGCACTCATAGCATTAATTCTCTGCTTGATAATTGTTGCTTGCACTAACACATATCAATCCTCCCCTTCCCCACTTAATAAGTTATCCAGTAAAACTACAGATTTAAGGATTTGGTGGGATAAAGGTTCTAATTTAGAAGAGGATGAGGCGCTCAAGCTGCTGATTAGCAACTGGGAAAAAGCAAGTGGTAAAAAAGTCAAGCTGACTTTTTACACTAACGATGAACTATCCGAGAAGACTAACAGGGCACTTCAGGCGCACAATCAGCCTGACATTGTGATGAGTAGCAGTGCTGAGAGGGAACTGATACCACATCTGGCGTGGGATGGTAAACTTGCAGATATTTCGGATATTCTTGAGCCGATCAAAAGTCTTTATTCTGATAGTGTACTAGAAGCTGTTCATTTTTATAACAATATTGCTAAAAATCGTAGCTATTATGCAGTCCCAATTAATCAGTTAACAATTCATATTCACTATTGGCACGATTTATTAAAGCAAGTTGGTCAAAGTCAAAAAGATATCCCTAAAGATTGGGATGCTTTCTGGGAATTTTGGAAACAAGTGCAAGATGATTTACAAGCACAGCCAAAACAGAATCAAAATCCCAAAATTTACGGGTTAGGTTTTCCTTACTCCGTTGCTTCTGCGGATACTTATTACATATTTGAGCAGATTTTAGAAGCATACAATGTCCAAATTTTAGACTCTAAAGGTCAACTTCGCCTCAATGACCCCAACGTGCGAGACTCAATTGTTACAAGCTTAGATTGGTATGCCAAATTTTACCAGCAAAACTACGTTCCACCGGATGCAGTCAATTGGTTAAATCCAGATAATAACCGCAGCTTGCTCAACCACGCTGTAGTGATGACACCCAACACCACTCTTTCAATTCCGGCGGCTGTGCGCCAAAACCCTGAGATTTATCGTCATCAGCTTGGCACTATACCATTTCCCAACAAACCTAATGGACAGCCTATGCGCTACTTAGTCGCGGTTAATGCCGCAATTTTGTTTGCTGAGTCTGACAACCAGAAGACAGCCAAGGAGTTTTTCAGGTATTTAGTTCAACCATCAACGATAGGAAACTACATTAAAGCTGCTGGAGGTCGGTATTTACCAGTGATGAAACCAAATTGGAAAGACCCTTTTTGGACAAACCCAGATGATCCACACATCTCAACTGCTGCTAAAACATTAATTGAAGGTTCAACGCGCCCATTTTATATTGTCCAAAACCCATCCTATAGCCGAGTTTTGAAAGATAATGTCTGGGGTAAGGCGATCAATCGAATTGTTGTAGATAAAATTTCTTCAGAGCAAGCAGCTGATGAAGCGATCGCACGGATTAAGCAAATTTTTGACCAATGGCAGTAAGCTTTTACAAAGATGACATTTAAAAGAAAAGCTAGTCAAATTGCTAAAGGCTCTCAGAATTGGGCACAATATCACCATTATCGCAGATATGTGTTGATCGTATTCACACTCAGCTTGATAATTATTGCTTGTACTAACACCTCTCAATTAAAACAATCTTCAGTCACCCATTCGCCTACTGACAACACAGTTTTAAAGATTTGGTGGGATAAAGGTTTTACTGTCGATGAAGATGAAGCAATCCAGCAGTTGGTAAGCAATTGGGAAAAACAAACTGGTAATCAAGCCAAGCTTTCCTTCTATATCGGCGATGAGTTACCGCAGAAAGCGCGTAGAGCCATTCACGCGGGTAATCCACCCGATATTATGATGAGTTACGGCGCTGAAAGAGCGTTGAATCCGCATTTGGCTTGGGAAGGGAAACTGGCGGATGTAACCGATGTAATTGAGCCAGTCAAAAATTTTTATCCTGAATATGCCCTGCAAGCTGTTAATTATTATAATAATGCTGCAAAAAAGCGAAGTTACTATGCAGTTCCAATTAATCAGGCAACAGTTCATATTTTCTACTGGCGAGACTTGCTAGAGCAAATAGGTCGCAGCGAAAGGGATATCCCCAAAGATTGGGATGGTTTTTGGGAGTTTTGGAAACAAGTACAAAACGATGCGCGGGCAAAACAGCAAAAACAGGATATTTATGGGCTAGGTTTTCCTTTTTCTACTGGAGCTTCAGATACCTACATCTTTTTTGAGCATATTTTAGAAGCATACGATGTGCAAATTCTCGACTCAGAAGGTAAACTCGCGATCGACGATCCAAAGGTCAGACAAAAAATTGTCCAGGCATTAGATTGGTATACCAAATTTTACCAACAAGGTTATGTGCCACCAGATGCACTCAATTGGTTAAATCCAGATAATAATCGCAGCTTGCTCAACCGGATAGTGGTGATGACTCCTAACAACACCCTATCAATTCCTTGCTCTGTGCGCCAAGATCCCGACACCTATCGCAATAAGCTTGGCATCTTAAAATTTCCCAACAAACCCAACGGCAAGCCAATGCGTTATCTACTCACACTTCGGCAAG
Source organism: uncultured Nostoc sp. (assembly GCA_964252435.1). Taxonomy (GTDB): domain Bacteria; phylum Cyanobacteriota; class Cyanobacteriia; order Cyanobacteriales; family Nostocaceae; genus Nostoc. The sequence goes on along the minus strand of CAXUOL010000011.1, from coordinate 11,448 downwards.
CAGTTTTGTTCGCCGATTCCCAGCAACAGAAAAAAGCTTTGAATTTTCTTGCATATCTCACTCAATCACAAGTGATAGGTAAGTATCTGAAAGCTGCTGGAGGCTGTAATTTACCAGTCATCAAGACACTTTGGCAAGACCCATTTTGGAAAAACCCAGCTGACCCACACATTTCAACTGCGGTCAAGACGGTGACGGAAGGTTCAACGCGGTTGTTTTATTATGTCCAAAACCCAGCATACAGCGTAGTCTTAGAGGAGAATATCTGGGGAAAAGCTCTTAATCGAATAATTGTCGATAAAATTTCTCCAGAGCAAGCAACTGATGAGGCAATTAAGCAGATTAAACAAATTTTTGCTCAATGGTAATCAATAATTATCTATATTAACTAAAGGAATAACTTATCTGCATGAATAAGAAAAAAGATAAATATCTTTAGAATAAGAAACAACTTGTAAATATATGAAGTTCTGGAATCAGCACCTAACTATTAAAGTTGCCAGTTCCTTCTTATTCCTATCCTTGGTAACTGTAGGTGTAGTAGGAGGATTTGCTTTTCTTAATGCCAGGGAAGCTTTGAAGCAAGCTGCTTTTGAACGACTCAGTGCTGCTGCCACCTTGAAAGAGGAAGAAATTACCCGTTGGTTTGAAGACCAAGAACGAGACTTTCTCCTAGTAACTCAGTTTCCAGACGTACAAAATAATTTTCAAATCCTTTTAAATTCCAAAGCGGGCGACGCAAATTCTCGTCAAGCTTATAAAGTTCTCTCAGATTATCTCGCAAATATGGCGAAAATTAAGCCAAGTCTTGGAGAAATTTCCATTCTTGATCGTAGCAATCGGATTATTTTATCTACTAACAAGCAGCGTGAAGGTCAATATGAAATTTCAGCTAACATCACCTATATTGAACAGATTCAGCCAGGAGACTCTTTTGCCCCCATCTTCTATGCCTCACCTATTACTGGTAAGCCATCAGTTACTTTTGCAACGCCTATACGTGATGCAGCTAAGGTACGCCAAGGTGTTCTTTTAGCCGATCTAAATTTAGACAAAATAGATCAGATTGTCCGGGAACGTACAGGCTTAGGTAAGAGTGGTGAAACTTATTTAGTTGGTTCTTTAGTAACTAAAAACGCTTTTATTTCTAAAGATAAAACACCAGACTTTTCTCAAGGAGTTAGCAGCCAAGGTATTGATGCCGCAATGAGTGGAATTAGCGGTCAAGGGCTTTATCCAAACTATGCCGGAGTGTTAGTAATTGGGGTATATCACTGGCTCAATGACCAAGACCTAGCCTTAATGGTGGAGATGAACCAGGAAGAAGCCTTTGCGCCAGCTCGTCGATTAGCAGGGACGATGATGCTAGTGGGATTCTTATCAATGGGATTTCTATTGATTGGAGTGTCTTGGCTAACGCGACAGTTAAAAATCTCTGGCGAACAGTTAGAGAATTACAGCCATAGATTAGAAATAAAAGCCAAAGAAGCTGAAACTGCCAACCGTGCCAAAAGCGAATTTCTCGCAAATATGAGTCACGAACTTCGCACTCCTCTTAACAGCATCCTCGGCTTTACTCAGCTAATGACCCGCGATTCTTCTATCAATGCTTCTCAATTGGAACATTTAGAAATTATCAGTCGCAGTGGAGAACATTTACTTACCTTGATTAATGATGTGTTGTCAATGTCCAAAATTGAGGCGGGTTTAACGACATTGAATAACAATAGCTTTGACTTGTACACTCTACTTGACTCACTGGAAGAGATGTTTCAAATTAAAGCGGAATCCAAAGGTTTACAGTTGATGTTTGAGCGTAGACCTGAAGTTCCTAAATATGTGCATACAGATGAAAGCAAATTACGTCAAATCTTGATTAATCTCCTTGGTAATGCTATCAAATTTACTCAAGAAGGTGGCATTAGTTTGCGAGTTAGAAGCGAGGAAGAAAGTAAACTACAACAACAAGAAGGGGCACAAGCAAGAAAAAACTCTCATCCCTCATTCTTCTGGCTTTATTTTGAAGTCGAAGACACTGGACCAGGGATTGCACCTGCTGAAATTGAAAAGTTATTTAAGCCCTTTGTTCAAACAGAAGCAGGTCGAAAATCTCACCAAGGAACAGGTTTGGGTTTAACTATTAGCCAACAATTTGTGCATCTAATGGGGGGAAGTATTACTGTTAGCAGTACTTTGGGCCAAGGAACGATTTTTTCTTTTGATCTCCAAATTAGTCTAGCAGAAGTAGCTGAAGCTCCAATTCGACAGCTAAAACGACGAGTAATTGGTTTAGAGCCTAATCAACCAAAATACCGAATCTTAGTAGTTGAAGATAAATGGGAAAATCGTGAACTCCTAGTCAAGATGCTGATATCCCTTGGATTCGAGGTACGTCACGCTGAAAATGGTCAAGAAGGAGTGACTCTTTGGGAAACCTGGGAACCGCAACTGATTTGGATGGATATGCGGATGCCTGTAATGGATGGGTATGAAGCCACTAAACAAATTAGAGCTACTTTAAAGGGTCAAGCTACTGTGATTATTGCCCTAACTGCTAGTGCTTTTGATGAGGAGCGCTTTGTGGTTTTATCGGCAGGCTGCAACGATTTTGTACGTAAGCCGTTCCGAGAAGAAGTAATCTTGAATATGATGTCTAAATATTTGGGGGTGCGTTATGTATATGAACAGGAACCCCTTCAAAAAAACGGATTTGCCGAAAATTCCGACCTGAAACTTTTATCATTAGAAGAGATGCTGGCTCAGATGCCCGCTGAGTGGGTAGCACAGCTACACCAAGCTGCACTGTGTACCGATGAAAAGCTGATTTTTAGCTTGCTTGAGCAAATTCCTGAAGAATCTGCTCTTTTGACAAACACTCTGTCTGATTGGGTTAATAACTTTCGCATTGATAAAGTTATTGATTTAACACAACTGTAAAAAAGGGAGCATCCCAAATGTGTAAGTTATATCAAACTCAGGTTATAAATGGATAACCATCAAGTTCAGCTACCAAAAGCAAATATTCTTGTTGTTGATGATACACCCGACAATCTGCGACTTTTATCGGCTATGCTAACTCAGGTTGGCTATGAAATTCGCAGAGTCATTAACGGACAAACAGCTTTGAAAACAGCAGAAGCTGCACCGCCCGATTTAATTTTGCTTGACATCATGATGCCAGAAATGAATGGCTATGAAGTTTGTCAACATTTGAAAGCCTCGGAGAAAACCCGCGACATTCCAGTGATTTTTATTAGCGCCTTGGATGAAGTTTTTGACAAAGTTAAAGCTTTTGCTGTCGGGGGAGTGGATTATATTACCAAACCTTTTAGTGAAGAAGAGGTTTTTGCGCGTGTAGAAAATAACTTGACTATCCGAAGGTTGCAAAAACAACTGACCGAGCAAAATATACTTTTGCAACAGGAAATTAGCGATCGCCAAAAAGCAGAATCAGCCCTGCGCCTCAGTCAGTTTTATCTAGATAAATTTAAGGATTCTATCTTTTTTGTAAATTCGGATGCCCAGCTTGTTTACGTGAATGAAGCCGCCTGTCGTCATCTTGGCTACTCCCGCGCACAATTACTGACCATGACTGTTTATGATATAGATCCGAATTTTTCGACGGTTACTTGGCGATCGCACTGGGAAGAAGTTAGACAGAAAGCCTCTCTCACTTTTGAGTCTACTCAACGAACTCAAGATGGTCAGGACATAGCCGTGGAAATAACTGTCAATTATCTAGAGTTAAACGGACAGGAATACCATTGTGCTAGTGTCCGCGATATCACCTCCTACTAACACTATTTCAGCAAGCTAATAAAGTGTTTTGTATCAAAAGTTCTGTAAATTAATAAGTAGTCTGAGATTGCTAGAAGATACATTTAGTGAAGACTTATAATCCAAAACTGCTAACACAGGTGGGAAAAGAGATTTTTTCTGACGTTACCGACATTTTTTACATAACTTAATAAAAGGGACTCATGTTAAAGGGGAAGGTGGGGTCCCCTTCTTTATAAAAGTTTGACGGCAAAATTCCTGACAAATTATGACTTTTTCATGCTGTTAAAAGTGAGTGATTCACTTAAATTAAAGGTATGGTCAAAGTAAACTTCAATCCAAAACCTCAAGAAGGTCTAATAAGTAGAAGCAGAAGGGAAAACCCCAACAGCAACAGGTTCTTCTGATTTGCATTTTACATTTAATTATGTCCTCTTACTGAGTTGATGATGTGGATTGAATTGAGCCGGAGAGCAAAAGGGTATTGCCCATTGCAATCATGCTGTTATCACCTCTGAGATTTGACAGATAATAACAGCATCAAAAATCAAGCAAAGAAATGCTTGCCTACTGCATCAAGCCTGCAAAGTATGCCCAAAAAAGAAACTTCAGGAAAGAAAATAAGATGCGAAAAAATACTATAAACCAAGATTTGATCCCGCCTGAAGAAGAAATTCATCGCTGTATTCAGGTATCTGAGCAAGGAAATATGGATAGCATTGCTGTTAAAACTGATGAGGTTAGCAACAACTCTTTGACTGTAGCAGATGTTACTACTGATTTAGACATTCAGAGTCATTCACTACCAGTAAACCAGGAAGTCAGGCATCTGTTGCTTAAAACCTCAGTTAAGGAGGATCTAAATGAACAGCTAAAATCCTTAGTTGCCCAAGCCCGTAGACATCCACCTAGAAGCCCTCAACGTCAGAAACTGCTCACGCAAATCATTCGTTTGACACAAGGTAAACTCTGGAAAGAAAATACTCCCTACTATCAAGACGCACTGCAACAAACTTGGTTGTATTTCTGCCGCAATGTTTGTGATGGTCTGACAGGTCAAGTCTATGACTCCACTCAAGGTAGTGTGATTAATTGGTTAGATGCTTACCTAAAACGCAGGCTACAAGACTTTTATCTCAACCAAAACCGGGAAAAAGCTACAACAGTACCCTTTAGGGTTCATCAGTCTAAGTCGGGTGAGATTGGTGAAACTATTGACCCGATAGATAATATACCAGCTACCCCCCAAGCACCTCCCATTTTGGAAAACCTGGAGACATGGGTGGAGACAGACTCGGATATGGAACTACGTAGTACTCACATTAAAGGGCGTCCAGACGTAAATTGTCAGCTATTAATTCTCAAACGCTTACCCCCGGAAGTTAGCTGGAAAGAATTATCTAAAGACTTTGGGCTGTCAATTGCGACATTAAGCAGTTTCTATCAACGTCAGTGTCTACCACGCTTGCGGAAATATGCTGAGATAGAGGATTTATTCTAAACTAGACTTTCACCACACGAAGGTGGCTCATAAAATTCCAGATACTGGCAGCAAAGCAATATTTCAGCAGATAGCCTAGAGAGGCAGTCTAGGAGAAATATCGATTTAGGCTTTACCTATTCACCGAAACATCTCTGAACAATGTGTGCTGAGTAAATAGTGGTCAAAACTGTACTGCATTCAAACGAGAACCGCCATAGTCTAAACTCTAGGATTCATGGGTAATGTAGTAATTGCTTTGAGGTCACTGAACAGTGCTTTTTATACTCGAAAGTCACCATCGCCAATCCTAAAACAACTATTAATGCCCAACCGAACGCGCCTAGAAAAAATAATCTTTGAAATCTAGCTGCTTTTTGCTCTTGAACTAGTCGAGCTTTAACTTCTTTAGTTCGTTCTGCTTCTAACCACGTCTCAACTTCTCGCCGATCGCATTCTTGGCTAGTTGCTAAAAACTGATAATCCAAATCGCTCAAGCTTTTGCCTTGCGACCAAGCTAGAGCTTCATGTAAAGCTGTCCCGCGTAATAGTCGGGAATTATCACAGCGATCTGAGGCTACCCAAGCGTTGAATGCTTGGGAGTAGGGTCGTAATTTTGCTAATTGTTTTTCTACCCAAGTTTGGTTAAAAACCTCTTCATAAATCCGGTTCTTTACTATTAGTTGCCCTTGCTGCTTGGTTACTAAACCCGACAACAGCAGTTCTATTTGTTCTTCTCCATCATCACAAGCTATCTGAATTCCTTGTAAAATTTGCTGATACAGTCCTAGCAAACCTCCAGCACGCTGTTCATTGATCAGCAGGCGATCGCGGATTGTTTTCAAATGCTCTGGATCGTCTTTTGCCTCCCATTTCTCAATAATATGGGTTTGCACTAGTTTTTCTAAAATTAGCAAGGGAAATTGGTAATAAAAATTTATCAGATGTTGATTAATAATCGGTAAATGGTTATCTAATTTATAACGCTCAACAACTTCTAAACTTCTCTGCTCTTCAACATTTTTGCTTCCAGAGTTTCTTTCTTGTACTACTATCTGACATAGCTTTTGAGTCAGAAATGGCTGACCATTTGTCCAAGCCAAAATTTCTTTGATAACTGCCATCGGATTAGCTACTTTACTTTCTAACCCTGCTGCTAATGGTTGAACTTCCGATAAATTAAAGCCGTGCAGTTCAATAGATTTACCAATATTAAATGGCGTACAGTTGCGATCGGCAATCAAATCTGAAGGCGTTGCTACTCCAAACAGTGCCCAAGTTAGGCGGTTATATTCTGGATTTTCGGCTCGCTGATTGTAGCACGAGCGAATTAGGGTAAAAAAATCGACCACCGGGAAATTCAAACCTAAAACACTATCAATCTCATCAATAAAAATAAATATTTTTTCAGTTTTTAGTTCAACTAACAAAATGTCTTCAACAAATTGGCTCAATCGCTGTAATGCAGGTAAATCTTCACGCTCAGACCACCAGGCTTTTATATTAACTTTGCTAAAGAGGTTAAAGCTCCTTAATAAGTCAACCACTATGCCCTTATACCATTGAGCAGGAGTGATATTGCCGTTGCCGATGCGAGTCATGTCGATAGAAGCACAACTGTAACCTGCTTGTTCTAATCGGTATCTCGTTTGTAACCGCAAGCTAGATTTACCCATCTGTCGGGAACTAAAGACATAACAAAATTCACCTTGAATTAAAGCATTATAAAGTTCAAAGTCAGCCTGCCGTTCTACATAGCTAGGAGCATCGACTTTGAGACTACCGCCAATTTGATATTCGTATTTATTCATAACTTTTAGGTTAATTGCTCTCGGAAATATAGCTGATACAACTCACAGCTAGGCATTGCCTGATTTCCTTCAAGTTTTACCAAACCCATACTTTCTAATTTATAGGCAGCGATCGCTTCTAGTTGCACACTTGTTGGAGAGGTAACTACCCGTTTGAGTGCTGTTGCGAGTTCGGAATGTTCTTGGAGATTGGCTAGATGATGGCGTAAATAGTTGCTATAGATGCCGGCAATTGTCGGAGCCTCTTTTAGTAGCTGCTCTAGGCTTACTGTTTGATTTCCCAGGTTATAAAGAGCCAGACGAGCTAAATAAGGATGACCGCCAATCATTGCTAGTAAAGGAGCCAGCTTTTCCAATCCTTTCTCACCTTTGGCCCAATCGAGTCCATGACGCACTGCCAATTCTTGCATCTGCTCTAAACTAAATTCTGGTAACTTAATCGGTAGCCCCACATTGAAAGGAGATTGATTAATATCTAACGGGATATAAGCTTCAGTGGCATGAACTACTATTAGTCGGAGTTTTTGCCAAATTTCTAATTCGGAAGCATCCTCATACCAAGAACGCAGTAGTGGCAGAAAATCCCTAGAAATTTCTGGATACTCAAAAACTCGATTCACTTCATCCAAAGCTAAGACTACCGGAGCATCGATTTTCTCCAGCAAATACTCCTGTAAATACAATGTGCAGCTAACTTTGCTACCAATATCTTCATCCCAATAATCATCGAGTCTGATTTCTAGGTTCAACTGCCGACTGATATTAGCACAAAACCAGCGTAAGAATTTTTCCAAGCTAGTGAAAACTTGACTATCTGCCCTCTGTAAACCGATTTGTACGGTGTGTACCCCAGTCTGTTTGGCATGGGTAAGAATTCTGTGCATTAGGGAGGTTTTTCCCATTTTTCTGGGGGCTTTGATTCTGATCAAACTTCCAGGTTTATTAATTTCTGTATATGTGCGTTCTTCAATTGGCGGACGCTCTATGTAAAAAAAGGAATTGAGCGGCACTGAGCCACCAGGAATTTCTAAGAAGTCAGGATTAAGCTCTGGGGTTTTTCTTTCGTCTTTTTCTATTACCAAAGAAGACCCTGATATTCCATCTTTGACTCTGCTTGTTGGCTGAGACTGTCTCAAGACTGGTGGCACAGTTTGTAGTTTTTCTGACAAAACACTATTTTGCGTAGGCAAAGCCGGTCGGAGGCATTGCCGTCTCAATACTGAGCGAAAATTACTTTTTGTCACCTCCTCCCCGAAAGTTTGTGAAAGTAACTTCCATAACTTAGAACCAACATCTTTTATATAATTAGCATCGTAACCACAGCTTTCGGCGATATCTGGATAAGTTTGCCCTTCCCAAGCTTGACGAAATATTATTTCCTGAACATCACTTAAGCCATGTTCAAGAAATGTATCTAAAATTACTAGTGCTTCTTCTATATTCATTTGTAAAGAGAATAAAGTTTGTTTTAAATAAGACTTTAGCGGAATTTTTCAGACTTTTTTCAGTATTGACTTAAGTTTAATTAACTCAGTGTCGATGCAGCAACTAATAAGAGTAGTTTCATCGCACGAAGCCTTTAAGCTTAAGATGAACTATGTAAATATTTCTAACTAATTTCCAGAATTTCTAGAATTAATACTAAATTTCTAAGTAAGAGCATTGTTTTGCCAATGTACATCTAAAAAGATTGTAACCATGAAATAATAGCCTCTTTGCACTAGCGCTAGCGCTAACCTTATCAGCGCTTCCTATATCTATGTTCTTTTGTTAACGCCTTCATCTGTGGTTTGTCCAAACCCGCCCATTTTCTCTAGCAGACTCTGTACAATTTACATATAGCTATCGTTCCGATGCTTGTTTGTTCTAATCAGCACCCTAATGGATCGATAGCTTTCTTGTGGATTGGCTGAATTAAAAACTGTCCGAAATATTGCTCTATTGTATTTGCAGTTTATTTCTCGTTCCCAGATTGAAGTCTAATAAGCTGTTAAACACCTAATTTACACATTTAGACAGCAGGGGAGCAGAGGGGCAGAGGAGCAGGGGAGAAGGATTGACGCTTTTTCTCCAAAATCAACAATATGCAAGTTAAATGCGTATTAGCTTAACACCATTAACGAGCGTAAGTAGGAGATGATTTATGGCGAGATGGAACGCAGAGAAAAAACAAGCGTATCGAACCGAGGTAATTCAACGCATTACCGCAGCGATGCCCTCAGTGAGGATAAAACAAGCACTTTATACCAATTCGTAATGACGCTCGTTCCGACGCTCCTACGTCGCTAACGCTAACGTAATTCGTAATTAAGAAAGTCTTACTTAGTCTCTGCAAGTAGAATAATGAAACGATCGCCCGATCACCCTCCAAACCTGATTATTTCTAATCTGGAAACGAACTGGAGACTCAAATGACCCCAGCAACGATAGCAACACCAAAAAAAGAATCACCTCTTCTGTTTGAGGGAATGACCTGGAGAGAGTTCAAAGCAGTTGAGCAATTGTTAGACCGTCCAGGATATCGGCTCTCTTTTCTGAATGGAATTCTGGAAATACGACGAATGCCTGGAGAACCACACGAAACTGTTAAAAAGAGGATTGCTGCATTATTGGAACTTTACCTGCTCATGGCAGGGTTCGACTTTACTCCAACTGGCTCAATGACTCTGGAAAGTGAAACAGTCGCCGTCAAGCGAGAGGCGGATGAATCTTATAAACTTGCTCCTGATCGGATGATACCCGATCTGGCGATCAAGGTGGTGTTTTCCAGTGGCGGCATCAACAAACTGGACGCATACAAGCGGTTGAAGATCAAGGAAGTGTGGTTTTGGGAAGATGGTGTGTTAGAAGTCTATCATCTGCGGAAAGAAGGCAATACACTTCACTATGAAAAGGTTTCTAGTAGTGAAGAGGTGAAAGGAATCGATCTAGATTTGTTGTTACGTTGCATCAATATGGTGAATCACGTAGAGGCGATCAAGACTTTTCAACAGGCGCTCCAGAAATAAGCGATCGCACATACTTATGGGATGCTGGGTTTCACGCTTGAAAACTGTTGTGAAAAATGATTTTGTTCAGCGCAGAGACTTTAAGCTCTCAGTCTTTTGCACTAAAAAATCAGTGAAGATACTCATAATCGTGCGCTGACGTAATTTCACATTAGCATTAATCGACATCCCTGATTGCAATGGAATTTGACGCTGATTAATCAATAACTTCTGCCCATGTAGGCGGACTTTTACGGAAAAACGCCAGAAATTATAAACTTGGTCTGGAGGTAAGGCATCAGAGCCAATCTCAATTAGTTCGCCTTTGATATCACCATACTCTTGGAAATGTTTTTATCATTATCTGTAATTTTGGCGAGTAAGTCTTCTTGAGATAGTGCCGCAGTATTGCGAAATTTTTGATTTGATTGTGCGATCGCTAATTGTAATCGCTGCTGTTCCCGATTCAATCGAATCACTTCAGATTGTTTAGTGCTCACATCCTGCTGCTGTTTCAAGTATTGCACCTGGGAAATAGCTCCCTGTTGCGCTAGAGGTTCAAACTTGCGGAGAATTTGTTGATTAATTATCAGCAACTCTTTAGCACTAGTTAATTCCGCCTGAGTCTGAAAAAATTGTTGTTGCGTCTGTCCTGTTTCTAAATTAGCTGTGGCTAAACGCGATTCTAATTCTATTTGGCGATTTCGCAAACGTAATTGTTGCTCTCTTGTGAGAGTATTTCCAGCAGTTGCACCGTTTAACTGTGTCCGGTACAACTGGTTTTCGGCAATAATCGCGGCTCGGCTCTTGGTCAACAAGGCTAGTTCTGGTTTAATTTTCAACAGAGCAGTTTGCTGTGCCACTTCTTGTAGTGATATGTTCCCTTGAAGCTGACGGCGATAGAAATCATTTTCTTGCTCTAGCGCCTGTTTCGCCAGCAACTGAGCCGCACGACTTTGCTTTAATGAAATTAGCTCCGCCTCAGAAGAAGTTTTTTCTAGGGTAACGAGTGTTTCACCTTTTTTGACTCGCTGACCATCTTTGACTAGAATCTCGTTGACAACACCATGAATCGGAGCCTGAATTTCTTTAACTGCCCCCTGTGGTTCTAGCTTGCCAGTAGCATGAATTGATTCATCAATTTGGAAGACTGAAGCCCAAATTACTGTAAAGGTGCTAACTCCAACAATAGTCCAAGCGATCGCTCGTGACCAAGTAGGAGTTTGTTGTAAAAGTACTGGTTGATCGAATTTAGATTGAATATTCATAATAAATGGGGCATTGGGCATGGGGCATTGGGGAGTGTTGAGTGCTGAATTAGGGGTGCTAAGGTTAAAATTCCGAGTTCAAAGGCTCAACGTTCAAGCAAAAAGGTTAAAGTTCCGAGTTCAAA
>CAXUOL010000010.1:0-35349 GCA_964252435.1 uncultured Nostoc sp. | reverse complement strand
ATTCGTCAACCAACTGAATAATTGATTTATCCATCAGCCGATCCTCAAAACTCAAGATATCGTTACAACACGGTTCAGAGTGGCCCACATCCAGCGCTGGGCAATTACTGAACCGTATTTATAGAGTTCCCTGACCTGACCAAAAAATAACGATGTTAGTAACAGGCGCTACACCTAAAGATATTGCACAGGCGATCGCATCCCAAATGCAAAGCTGAATCAACAGCTTGAGTCTGCGAGGAATGCGATCGCGTTTAATTGCGCCTACTTACTTCGGCAAAACGACGCTTTGACGCACAGCACGCTTGCGATCGCTTTTACGAATACCTCCAGCCATCTGATACTCATGGCTATTGTTACCATATTTATAAGCAATACCACGCAAAATTCTCTCAGAATAGTCTGCTAAATCTTGTTTCCCCCCTTTCCAAGGGGGGATTAAGGGGGGTAAAACCCGGATCTCAAAATAACTCCGATTTGTGTGAACACCGTAGCTTCCCTACAAAGGGAGGGAACTGGGGGGTTAGGTCAAATTTAGGTGTAAATGATGTAATATTTCCGTTGTTTTTGCGGTTATCTGATTTGGCTGAGGCTGAGGGAGAAATTATTAATGCTATTCCTCGAATTATTGAGAGAGATTATCCAAAAGCAGCAAAATCTATCAAATATTTATTAGAAGATAAATTAAAGAATAATAAATGTCTTTTACTTTTAGACGCTTTGGATGAAGTTCCACAAGAATATCGCCCTCGTTTAAAAGAAAGGCTCAACCGTTTTCTGAAAAATTATGACTGTTCAATTATTTGCACTTCCAGAATTGTCGGTTATGGTGGTGCTTTTGTAGATAGTGCTAAGGAAGTTGAAATTGTTCCTTTTAGTCAAAAGCAAACAGAAGCATATATTCAAATTTGGTTTAAAAATGCGGCTGGTTATATTGAGGATGATTCTGTTTCCGCAGAAGGGCTGATTGCTGAAATACAAAAGAAACCACAAATAGCTGGTTTAGCGCAAAATCCCCTACTTTTTGTTGATAGAAGCGTTGTTTAAAGAAAAAGATGATATTTTTCGGACGCTGTTATTATTGGCGGGGAGATGTATTGTTGAAGTCCAGCAGAATGGAGAGGCTTCTGGTGGAATCAGCCAAAATCCAAAATTAATTGCCGAGATAATCAACAAGATTTACAAGTTTTGGCGACGTTACCCCAATGCTAATTTTATTGAATCGGTTGTAGTGGCATTGGAAAAAGTTAATTTGCGGATGTCTCATAAATTAATCGCCGCCCTCAAGGACTCTAATTCATACGTGAGAGGCAACGCGGCAGAGGCTTTGGGTAAAATTGGCAATGCAGAAGCTGTGCCGGAATTAATCGCCGCCCTCAAGGACTCTGAATCATACGTGAGAGGCTACGCGGCATCGGCTTTGGGTAATATTGGCAATGTAGAAACTTTAAAAAAAATCATCTACCTTTCCGAAATAGACATTTATGAAGACGAAATTTTTACTTCAGCAAGGACGTTAGCAGTTAGATTTAGCAAGCAAAAGCTGTCTTTTATTCCTGTTTATCCTGAGTTAGTTAGATTTAATCCAATACTGACATTTGTGAAGCGTCGTTTGCGATTTTAGATTTTGACTTATACGAATTCCAGAAAAGAATGAAACAGATGCGTAGGTTGGGTTAAACGTTTGCGTAGCGTCCCGTAGACGTAGGTTGGGTGGAGCGGAGCGCAACCCAACATATATCAGGATGTTGGGTTACGCAAAGCCTCCACCCAACCTACAATTTTTTTGCAACATTTTAGCCTTGCCATGCCAGTAGGTTGGGTTAAACGTTTGCGTAGCGTCCCGTAGGGAAATGAAACCCAACAAATACAAGACTTTGAGGTGTTGGGTTTCGTCCCTCAAACGCCACTTGCTTCAACGGGGGGAACCCCCGCAACGCAGTGGCTCCCCAACCTACAATTTTTTACAAAGCCAAGCGTATTGCGTTATATGCATTAGGCGATCGCTTTCGTCTAATCTACTCATAGTTGGTAAACTGTAGCATTCGGCTAATCTCTGTTCACTTGCAAGGTGAGTAATTTATACTGAATAGGCCCTAACAATATAGCAAACGCTTGAGTAATCTATGATCGCACTGGAAGGGTATAAAGTCCTGACAGAACTGCATACAAGCCCTAATTCTCAGGTTTATCGGGGATATCGAGAGTTAGATCGACAACCAGTAGCACTGAAAGTTCTGTGGCAAGAATACCCATCCCCAGAAGCGATCGCCCGGTTTAAACTTGAATACGATCTCACGCGTCGCTTTCAAGTGCCGGGAATTATCCAAGCCTATGACTTGAAAAAATATCAAAACACCTTAGTCTTAGTTTTAGAGGATTTTGGTGGACAACCTCTGCGCGAGTTACTCAATCAATCGCCTCTACCGCTAGAGGATTTTTTGCAATTGGCTATACAAGTAGCGGCAGCTGTAGAAGAAATTCATCAGCAACAGATTATTCATAAAGACATTAATCCTGCCAATATTCTTCTCAATCCCACGACTCAACAAACGAAAATAATTGACTTTGGCATTGCTACTTTGCTGTCGCGGGAAAATCCCACCTTGGGAAATCTGAATGTTTTAGAAGGGACTCTCGCTTATATTTCTCCTGAACAAACAGGACGGATGAATCGATCGATTGATTATCGCACCGATTTTTACTCTTTGGGAGTCACTTTCTACGAACTGTTGACCCAGCATTTACCTTTTATTAGCGATGATCCTGTAGAACTGGTTCACAGCCATATTGCCAAACAACCGATTCCGCCTGATCAAATCAATCCCCAAATTCCGCCAGCGCTTTCGCAAATTGTGATGAAGTTGCTGGAAAAGACTGCCGAAGCGCGTTATCAAAGTGCTTTTGGATTACAGGCAGATTTAGAGCAATGTCTGGAGATGTTGCACACTACAGGGCAAATTCCCTTATTTGAACTAGGACAGCACGATCGCTCCGGTAGATTTCAAATTCCTCAAAAACTGTACGGACGAGAAGCGGAAGTGGCAAATTTGCTGGCAGCTTTTGAGCGAGCTAGTCATGGTCAAAGCGAAGTGATGCTGATTGCAGGTTATTCTGGGATTGGCAAATCAGCCCTAGTTCAAGAAATTTATAAACCGATTACCCAGCAACGGGGATATTTTATTTCTGGGAAGTTTGACCAGTTTCAACGCAACATTCCCTACAGTTCTTTAATTCAAGCCTTTCAAGCTTTAATTCGCCAACTCTTAACTACAAGTGAAGCCGAAATTACCACTTGGCGCAAAAAATTATTAGATGCTCTTGGTGTCAATGGCCAGGTGATTATCGAAGTGATTGCAGAGGTGGAACTGATTATTGGTCAGCAGCCACCAGTTGTAGAACTATCACCCAAGGAAGCACAAACTCGGTTTAATTTAGTCTTCCAAAACTTTATTAAGGTCTTTACCCAAAAGGAACATCCTTTAGTAATGTTCTTGGATGACCTGCAATGGGCGGATAGTGCATCACTCCAGCTGATTCAGTTGTTAATTAGTCAGGCAGATAGTCAATATCTGTTGCTGATAGGTGCTTATCGTGATAACGAAGTAGATAAAACCCATCCCCTGCGGACAACGATCGCATCTTTAGAACAAGCAGGAGTGGCTATTCACGAACTCACCTTAACACCCTTAGCATTGCCTGAAATTCAACAACTTCTCAGCGATACTCTTAACAATGCCGATTCAGCAGAAGTTACTCCTCTCGCAGAACTGCTTCAGCAGAAAACCAATGGCAATCCCTTCTTCATGAATGAGTTTCTGAAGTCGCTGTATGCAGAAGAATTACTACAGTTTAATTTCACCCAGCGACAATGGCAGTGGCAACTGGAAAAAATCCAAGCAGCCCAGATTACTGATAACGTCGTCGAGTTGATGGCGCTAAAAATTCAAAAGCTGCCAGTTGCCACCCAGGAAGCTTTAAAATTAGCAGCTTGTATTGGCAATTCCTTTGATTTGCATACTTTGGCGATCGCTAGCTCAAAATCCCTTGCAGATGTAGCCGCCCAACTCTGGGAAGCCGTGCAAACAGGACTAATTTTACCCCAAGGCAATGACTACCAACTCTTGCAAGTTGCAGATCGAGAAGTAACAGCGAACTTGACAAATTTGGATGTAGTTTACAAATTCCTGCACGATCGCGTCCAGCAAGCAGCCTACTCACTGATTTCTACTGACCAAAAACAGGCAGTACACTTGCAAATTGGGCAACTATTATTACAAGGCATTACCCCCCAGAAGCAAGAAGAAAAGATTTTTGACATTGTTAACCAACTGAATTTCGGCATCGACCTGATTGCTGATCGTCAACAGAGGCAGGAACTAGCTCAGTTGAACTTAACAGCAGGTAACAAAGCTAAAGCCTCAGCAGCCTATCAGCCAGCCTTAGATTATCTGACAATGGGGATTAACTGCCTAGCAGCTAACTGTTGGCAGCAGCAGTATCAGCTAGCTTTGACATTGCACACCGCCGCCGCCGAAGCTGCTTATCTGGGTGGGGACTTTGAGCGCATGGATGCACTCACAGATGAAGTACTGCAAAAGACCCCCAGCACAGTCGATCGAGTGCAGGTTTATGCCATCAAAATCCAAGCTGCGATCGCTCGCGATCAACTGTTGGCAGCTTCTAAACTCGGTCTGCAAGTTCTGCAACTGCTGGGCATTCCCTTAGCTAACAACCCCGGTCAACCGCAAATTATGCTGGGATTGTTAAAAACGAAACTTGCTTTGTTAGGTAAGCAGGTACACACCTTAGCCGACTTGCCAAAACTCACCCATCCCACAAAATTAGCGGCAATTCGCATCCTTGCGAGTATTGCCTCCGCAACCTACCTAGCAGCCCCGAATGTTTTTCCTTTGACGGTCTTTAAACAGGTAGAAATATCCGCGAAATATGGTAATGCGGCAGAATCAGCCTTTGCCTACGCTACCTATGGCTTGATTCTCTGTGGCGTTGTCGGGGATCTCCAAGGGGGATATAAATTTGGTGAATTAGCCTTGAAAGTGCTAGACCGCTTCAATGCCAAGCACCTGCAAGCTAGAACTTTATTTGTAGTTAATTCCTTTGTCCGCCACTGGCAAGAACCACTCCAAAATACTATTCCTTCACTGGAAGCTGCATTTCAAGTTGGGCGCGATACGGGTGATACCGAGTACGCTGCATTTGCTGCCAATACATGCACTATGCATTCCTATTTTAGTGGTCAAAATCTTGCTGAATTGGATGAATATTTAGCTATTTACGCAGAGGCAGTTCAGCAGTTTAAGAAAAAACCGATTTTTGTTCTCATTCAACTTTATCACCAAGCAGTTGCTAATTTACAGGGCAAAAATGCTAATCCCTGTCAGTTGGTGGGAGAATTTTATGATGCAACCACCATGTTACCCCAGCATATTGAGGGTAACTTTCGTACAGCTATTTTTTATCTTTATACTAATCACCTAACGCTGAATTATTGGTTTGAAGATTATGCCACAGCCGTCAAAAATGCTGATTTGGCAATTCCTTATTTAGATGCAGTAGTGGGTTTATTTATTGTCGGATGGTTCCACTTTTATGACTCATTAGGACGACTAGCTTTAGCTTCTGTTGTCAGTGCAGCAGAACGTCAAAAGTTACTCCAGCGAGTGGCAGCAAACCAAAAAAAATTGCAAGTATGGGCAAAATTTTCTCCCGTCAACTATACCCATAAATTAGCGCTGGTAGAAGCAGAATGGCATCGGGTGCATGGAGAATCTAGTCAGGCGATCGCTTGTTATGATCGAGCCATTGCCTTAGCCCAAGAAAACCAGTATTTTAATGAAGCGGCTCTCGCCAATGAATTAACTGCCAAATTTTATCTAGCCCAGAACAAATTGAAGATCGCCCAAGTTTATCTGCAAGAAGCCCGCTATCTTTATTTGCAGTGGGGAGCGATCGCTAAGGTAAAAGATTTAGAAGCCAAGTATCCCCAAATTTTAACGCGCATTCTCGAAAAAGCTGTTAAATCAACTTTATCAACCAGAACTTCTAACCCAACCGGTCTTACAAGTACCAGTCGCTCCGAATCATTGGATTTGGTGACAGTTATCAAAGCTTCTCAAACCCTTTCTGAAGAAATTCAGCTAGATAAACTTTTATCTAACTTAATGCGGATTTTAATGGAAAACGCCGGAGCACAACGGGGATTTTTGCTGTTATCAACCAAAGGCAAATTTCTGATTGAAGCTCAGGGAACCGTTGGTGAGAATAGTATTCAGGTATTGGAATCACTCAGTATTGAAGATAACCAAACTCTTTCGACTGCGATCGTTAACTATGTGATTCGCACTAAAACTAATGTAGTCCTAAACGATGCCATCAACGAAGCAGTGGGGATTGGGGAATTCATCAAAGACCCCTACATTCGCCAATACCAACCGCGATCGATTCTGTGTACTCCCTTGATTAACCAAGGAAAGTTAGCAGGAATTGTCTATTTAGAAAATAACTTGACAACAGGAGCATTTACCCCAGATCGCTTGGAGTTGCTCAACCTACTTTCAGCACAAGCAGCTATTTCGATTGAAAATGCCCGTTTGTATACGGATTTAGCCGCACTCAATAAAGCTTATGAGCGCTTTGTCCCTCGCCAATTTCTGCAATTTCTCAACAAGCAAAGCATTATAGATGTGCAATTAGGCGATCAGGTGCAGCGAGAAATGTCAGTCTTATTTACCGACATTCGCGCCTTCACCACCCTTTCAGAAAGCATGACTCCCGCCGAAAATTTCCGATTTATTAACTCCTATCTCAGTCGCATGGAGCCGATCATTATTGAAAACAATGGCTTTATCGACAAATATATTGGTGATGCCATCATGGCGTTGTTTGCAGGAGATGCCGATGATGCTGTACAGGCGGGAATAGCCATGTTGCAGACATTAACAACCTACAACGAAAAACGTCAAGCCAATGGTTACTTACCAATTCAAATTGGCATTGGGATTAATACTGGTTCGCTCATTTTGGGGACAGTCGGTGGGTTGAATCGCATGGATAGCACAGTGATTAGTGATGCGGTTAATCTAGCAGCGCGAATCGAAGGATTGACCAAAACATTTAACGCCCCACTATTAATTACCGACCAAACTTTTGAGCGCTTACAAAATCGCGATCGCTATGGCATTCGTGTAGTTGGTCAGGTGAAGGTGAAGGGTAAGACAAATGCTGTAACTGTTCATGAAGTGTTTGCAGCCGATCCCCCAAAAGTTAGTGCAGGTAAAACGGCTACCTTAGAGTTATTTGCCTCAGCATTAGCGTGTTATGAACAACAACAATTTGCAGCCGCCGCCGAGTATTTTCAAGATTGCTTGCAGCAAAACCCGTCGGATCAAGTCGCGCAGATGTATCTTGACCGCTGTCAGCCAGGACAACAGATAGCATCAATTTTTACCGATGCAGTTAAATTTTAACAAGAGAGGCAGGGGGCAGGGGAGATATGTTTTAGAATGCAACTTGGTGTCACCATAGTTGAATGAGTCTTTGATGAAAAGGGGAGCATCTCACTTTTTAAGGACTTGCTTTTGTTGCGAAAGAGCGCGGAGAATTTCCTAAACGAAAATCAAAATCAGCAGAAAGCTAAAAATAAAAATCGAAAACTCAGAGGAGGACTGTATGACTCAAGCCGTACAGAGAAAACTAATTACATTCGATGAATTCGTTGCTAAATACCCTGACAACACAGGTAAACGTTATGAGCTGCATGATGGAGTTGTAGTCAAAATGCCCCAACCAACTGGAGACCATGAAGAGATTACAGGATTTTTAGCTACAAAACTTCCAATCGAATATGATCGGCTTAAACTTCCTTACTTCATACCAAAAACTGCACTAGTCAAACCACCTGAAAATGAATCCGGTTATTCACCAGATATATTAGTAATTAATCGTTCTAATCTGGTAAATGAACCACTGTGGAAAAAGCAATCAACAGTCACTCAGGGCGCATCAATTCCTTTGGCGATTGAGGTCGTTAGCAGCAATTGGCGAGATGATTATTTTACAAAACTAGGTCAATACGAAGCCGTAGGCATTCCAGAATATTGGATTGTAGATTACGCTGCATTAGGAGGTAGGCGGTTTATTGGCAATCCCAAACAGCCCACAATATCAGTTTATTCATTGGTTGAGGGTGAGTACCAAGTCAGCCAGTTTCGTGACAGCGATCTAATTATTTCACCCACTTTCCCAGAATTGAATTTAACTGCCGAACAGATTTTTAATGCAGGCACGAATAGCTAAATAAGGAATCGCACCCAATCACCAAAAACAAACCCCGTGCGACGCGAGGTAGTACGGGGTGTTGTTTGGGCGTGTGGGGATTGGGTCGTTAATCGAGTTCTTCGTACAATCCTGCCTCTTTAAGTGTCTGTTGTAACTTGTGGTAGGAACATCGTTTTTTTGTACAAGATACTAAATCTTAAAAATTCTTAACTATAGGGCTTCTATAGCATTTAGGGACTTCTAGAAAATAAAATATACTAGGACTTACGCAATAACTATCTGAAAGCTTATTCCTTTGTGTCCTTTGCGTCCAACTCTTACGAGACGCTGCGCGAATGCGGTTCGTTTTTTCATAATTTTGCGTAAGTCCTGTATACAACTAAGTGTTATACCTAAAGGCAAAACACCAAATCAAATTGCAATGCCAGGGTATCTATAATGAATCCTAAAATTTCCGAACCCCGATTTCCAGAGGCAGCAATGACTGCCAGTCGTGAGGAACTATCGAATTTACCGCTGAATGCGATCTATGGGCATGTACCGCCAGATTTATCTGGGCATACGTTCATTATTGCGCCTGTAGGTAGTATTGCCTCTGGGGGCTTACCCAATCCAAATGCAACCCACATTTTTAACGGTGATGGGATGATTTACCGCTTCGACTGGCAAGGCGGACAGGTTACTGTCAAAACAAAACTGGCACGTACACCTTGCTATTATGCAGATCAAGCAACTTTTAAAAATTTTGCTTATCGCTCTCATCAATTTCGCGATCATGGTTTGCTGCGCTTCTCTTCTTCCTTGGGCTTGCGAGATGAGGTAGATATTGCCTTTCTCGCCTTTAATACGGCTGAAGATAGCCAAGAGCGATTAATGATTACTTATGATGCTGGTCGTCCTTACGAAATTGATACCAATAGCCTAGAGGTTGTTACCCCAGTGGGAGCCAACACTGAGTGGAAATCGTTTCTACCTTTTTCCTATCCTTTTCCCCCTGTGTTGAGTACGTCTCACCCGACCTTTGATGGTTATACTAACGAAGTTTTCTTAGTTAACTACGGGCGATCGCTGAGTAATTTTCTCGAAAGTGCGCGTTTCATTTATGACCTCGAACAACTGCCCCAGGAACTAGAGCAACTGCTAAACGCGATCGCTCAACTTTTAGACAACAATCCTTTGCAAATTCCCTTGGGAATGTTCTCGAAGTTCTCTCAAAGTCTCTGGCAACAATTGATCCGCTGGATTGAGAATTTGTTGGGAACTGCCATGCCAGATTTTGTTTCTCTGATGCGGTGGGATGGTGTCGGTAAACTCCAGCACTGGGAGTTGGTGCTGCCGGATGGTTCCCCGGTGCGAATTGAACAAAGCATCCATCAGTTGGCAATTACCAAAGATTATGTGGTGCTGATGGATACTTCCCTGAAGATTGGCCCAGAACAAATCCTGAATAACCCAATTCCCGATAGTTTGGAAACTGAGCGCCTCCTGCGACGATTACTGACGCGATCGCAGCAGCCCAATTCCCCCATTTACATCGTACGTCGGGCTGACCTGAAGGCAGATGTGACTACTGTGGTAGTCCGCCCCGCCGTAATTCCTTTAGAAACAGTGCATTTTTTGACCGATTACGAAAACCCTGACGGTCAAATCACAATGCATACTGCCCACCTCTGCGCTACAGATATCGCCGAATGGGTTCGCAAGTATGATATCTCAAAATTCGATGCTCCCAAATCTGCGCCTCTGTGGTTGGGAGGAATGTTATCTAATGGGCAAATGGATGTGGGTCGTCTGGGTCGCTATCAAATAGACGGCGAGACAGGTCTGATTCGAGATGCTAAAGTAATTTACGATACTCGCCGTCATTGGGGTATAGGATTCTATGCTTGCCAAGAAAAGCTGGCCTCTGGATTGCCTGCTAAACGAATTGATAATATTTATTGGCAATCCCTTGGTTTTTGGCCAGAACTGCTAACTGAGTTTATTTACAACTTGTACGAAGACTATCCCTACCGGGCTGTACCACTAAAAGAATTACTCCAACGACAAGAAGCATTCCACAATCGCCCTTCTTCTTTGTTTCGGGTAGATACAACCAAAATGGAGGTGGCAGATTTTTATGATGCGCCCTCCGGTTACTTTATCAGTTCACCCCAGTTTGTACCGAGATTGAACAGCAATGGCAGTTCTACAGATGGCTATATTGTTTGTACGGTATTTGGGGGAAATAACAACGAAATTTGGATCTTCCAAGCCGATCAATTAGGGGCTGGCCCTATATGCAAGTTGAGTCATCCCCAATTGGATTTTGGCTTCACAATGCACACTACTTGGTTATCTGCGATCGCTCCTCGCACTGCTAGTTACGATATTCCCGTGCGACAAGACTATGAATCGCTACTTAACCAGCCAGTCATTCAGCAATTATTCACAGAAGCAGTTTATCCGCATTTTCAGTAAAAGCTATGCAAGGTCAACGCAAGACCTTCTATGTGGGAGGTTTATTAAATTTTGAATTGGTTGAGACAATTGTGGAGTATTCAAAAAGTTTAGTCGAGAAGAACTTTTAGTCCAGAAAACTTCTTTCTCTCTTGAAGTAAATAGGGCTTGCTGAAAAAGAAAGAAAAGGTGACAGTCTGTAAAAGAAAAGACCCTAGAAGTAGATTCAGGTGCAAGGAAAGAAGGTAAAATAGCCCAAAATCCTTGCATCACAGTGATCAGCCCGAAGAGACTGTATCTGAAGTTACCATGTACCGACAAGAAGAATCAACTCCAATTCCACCAGAAAGTTTTGAACTGCCATTTGAGGGAAAATTATCATCAGATAATCGTTGGGTAATTATGGCTGATTTCATACCCTGAAGGAGGAACAACGCTGTTGGTTGATTTTTTCCCTATCCTTGAGTAAGTTGCTCTAAGAGTCTAATTACTCTCTCTAATTCATTACTCAGAAAACTTGGCCCAGTTCCTTGATACACAGCTAATAAACTGCGATAGTACCAGAGTGTTCCCTCCTTACCACCTTTGAATTTATTCCAAACAGCTTCTTTGTCTCGATAGCAATCGGCTAAAATTGAACGGGCATTGTGCAATTTATCAGCTTGGGAAACTCGCCTCACTTCAGGGGAAGCATAGCGAATTCGCTCTAGATATTGTTGTTTACGTTCTTTCCAAGGAGGTTTGGGCATAACTTCTGATTCAGTACACCCATCAACAATCTTGACTACTTTTTCTCCAAAATTTTGACGAATTTCTTCACGAGTTTTTGCACCACCTTGGTCTTCTATAGCATCATGGAGTAGAGCCGCGATCGCTTCATCTTCCGATCCACCATCTTCTAAAACTAATGCTGCTACACTCAACAGGTGACTAACATAAGGAATATCACTACCTTTTCTGACTTGAGTAGCATGGAGTCTGGTTGCATAAACTAACGCTGACTCAAAGCGGAAAGTTAAATTGGGTTTTTCTAACGTGTTTGAACTCATCGATTTTTCCTTTGGTTATTTGTGTTGACTTGATTTGTGATAAAGTTTCCAAGTTTCTTGGATATCCTTTGCCATGCGATTGCGTAATTCTCCAGGTAATAATACCTCTACCATCGGTCCCCAGGCTCGCAATCGCATCATCACAGTATTATCAATAATATTGCTCTCATCTATGCGATAATCAGCCGTATAGTAAGCGTAGGGATAGTCTAGGTTATTAATATCTTCAGGTAAGTCTTGAAGAATTTCTTTGAGGAGTTCTTTCTCTTGTTCGTTAGGTTTATACTCCCGAATAAATTGAATAAATTCTTGTTTGTCATTAAGAAACCTAAAGGTTTCGTGGCGAAAACTATTTTTGATATAACTTTGGGAAAAATCTTGGTTGAAACGTATTAACATTTTGCGGCTTTCTCGGTAAAAATCCAGACCCCAAGCTGCCGATATTTTCTGAAGAATATACTCTGGTTCATTGAGTTGATTGGTGTCATGAAGCTGGCGTAATTCTGCTGGGATACTTGGATTTAGCCAATCTAATTCTCTTAATTCTTGAACCCGATCTAATCGATAATTATGCCAGTTAATAGTCCTTTTATTTTTCAGAGTTTGGCCAAAAGCACAAAGATAGGTAGCACGCTGAAAATAATAGATACAGACTGGATAAACTATTCGGGATGCTTCTCTAGATAAACTGGCGCTATCATAAAGAATTTGAATAGGATTTACAGGCATTTTTTCCCAGATTCTTTTCAGTTCATCTTTCCATTTACCCACCCGATCAATTCCATCTTTGGAAACAACATATTCAACGTGCATAAAAAATCGTTGAGTTCCATTAATGGGTTGAAAATAAGTATCAGAAATTTCTGTGAAGTCAACTTGAGGAATAAAATGACTGGGTAAAACAGAATTTTTCCAGCTTAATATAGAAGGAAATATTTCGACTTTGCAGTAATGATGAGTCAGAATTTCACCTGCTTGATTTTTCTGTGATTCTAACCAACCCAATTCTACTAAAGTAGCAAAATCGTTCTCCTGTAAATTTCTGCGTGTTATGGCAAACAATCGACCATTAGGAAATGGATCGGCATATTTCCGCTTACTGTTTTTGTTACTAGCATTTGGTAATTGATTCTTCGGCTTATTATTCTCAATCTCTGGATTCTTACCAGTAGCTAAGAAAATTTCTAAATCTTCTGGTTTCATCGGATAAACTTGTAAAAACGACTGCACCCATTCTGGTTTTGGCAGTGTTAATTCTGAGTCAAATAACCAATAGGCTAAAGATTTCGCACAAGGACAATCAGGATCGTGAAAGGGAGGTTTTTGATCTCGCCCATTGTGATAAACTTTATCGTCGAAGGAGAGTTTTTTCGTTTCGGTAAAAAACTCTTTGTACCAGTCTTCATAAGTAAAGCTATCACTCAGGCTCTTTCTAACGACATCATTATCCTGACCGTAAAGCGATCGCAAAATCACCCATAACCGTACCGCTTTCGGGAGGTGTTGTTTCAAATTATTGCCCTGAGCCAAAATCTGCAACAGTTCCACTGTCGGAGGATAATCAAACTGGGGACGCATACACCCTCACTTGCTCTTGAATCATTAACAACTCCAATTTATCCCAATATGGAAAACCCCTTTTCCCTGTCTATGCGATAGTGAAACTGTTCCTTAACAGACATAATCATCTATGCACAGCTACCAGATGAAACTAGAAGGCGAGGTCTTACGAGTTGGATTCAATCGAGTTTTACCGGCTCAGGGCGATCGCATTGTCCACGACGCTTTGGAACTGTTAGAACAGATGATTGATTCTGGGCAAATTCCCGGAGGGAAGCGCATCCTAATTGACGGCCCGCAATCTGTCCCTGTTGCTTATGTGATTGCCCATAAATTAGCCCACTTGTATCAGGCGATCGCTGTACTTGATCCAAAGATTGGCACACCAGGGTATAAAACCTATATTGTTACCATTTCTCATGGTTCCACAGAATATAAGGTTGGAGATTTAATTGAAACTAAAGAAACCCAAGCAGTACGTTCAATTATCAAAGTTGTCTTGTGTGGCCCCCCGCGTGCTGGGAAATCTTGTTTGCGAGATGGTTTAAAACGGGCGATTTTGGGAAATTTGGGCGCTCCTTATCCCTATGTGATTACTGCTTGTCCTGATGGGGAAGGCTCATGGCATCAACAAACTTATGAAAATAACCAGCCACTAGCCGAAGAAATAAAACCCAGCAATAAAGGAGATGTTACCGCAGAATTTGCCCAAGAAGCAGCCAAGTGGGTAGGCAGTGCTAATCAGTTAATTAACATTATTGATGTTGGCGGTAAAACCTCAGAAGAAAACAAAGTAATTATGCAGCCAGCAACCCATGCAGTTATTTTGTCAGGAGATCCAAACAAGTTTGTTGAGTGGTCAGATTTTTGTCAGCAACTAGGACTGAAAGTGATTGCCAAGATTCATAGTCAATTAAATGCAGTTCAAGACGATGTTTGTCTCTCCAGCGACTGGAAACAGAAAACAAATGGACTATTACAAACATTACCATTACTCACAGGTACTGTGCATAGGTTAGAAAGGGGAGAAAATGTATCAACTCGTCCAATGGTAAAAGCTTTGGCTGAAATGTTAATTTATTTGACGAAGTGTTGAATAAATTTAACCCAGTATTTTTGGCGATCAAAACGCTGTTTTAGGGAGTAATATCACGTAATTATGATCTTTTATTCTCTATACCGTGAATCTAACTGTCCAATCTAATGAATGGACTATTATTCTACCTATGACGAACCAAGTCTACACTGCCATCACGTTTGCACCTGTTCAAGGATTTATCGAAAAATCTCGAAAGTTGCGGGACTTATATGGAAGCTCTTATCTGCTTTCCTATTTGTCGTGGGTTATTTGCAATGATGCAAAAAGCAAGCATTGTGAAGTCATCTCTCCAGCTTCGCCAAACGTTACTCAGGGAATGCCCAACCAGATAATAATTAAGGGAGATTACAAGAAAAAGGATGCCGAAGCTGCTTTTAATACAGCTTGGAAATGCATAACGCACACTTGTCGAGACTGGATTGAAAAAGAGATTAATGATGGATGGGAGTATAAATTTTGGAAAAGAGATTGGGGGTCGTGGACAAAGTATGCTTGGGAGTTTTTCTGGGTTCAAAGTGATGCAGTTGCAGACGATCTAGGTAAAGGTATTAACAATGTTCGTCAACGTTTGAATGAGGAAAAACGCAGTCGTGCTTGGACTGGAATTAACTGGCAAGGAGAGAGTTCTACACTCTCTGGTGCAGATGGTATTGCTTACCCTTACCAAAGCGATCGCCAAATAGAAAAAGCATACGAACCCAAGAAATACAATTACCAGATTGAAAAAACTACTGTTGACAAGTTTTACGAACAGCTGAGTAAGAAATTAGGGGAAAGTTTTATCGATTCAAATGAGCAATTGAGCATTCCTGAATTAATCAAGCGATTAATTACCCATGAAGTAATTACAGAAAAGCTCAAGCAGTGTTTAGAGGATAATTTCTCAAATGTTACTCAACTAATTGAGCAACTGACAAAATTATCAAAAGACCTGAATCCCAGATCGTTTAAGTATTTAAGCCGACAGGATGAAGAAAAATATTGGACATGCTGGTTTCAAGGGGATGGAGACAAAGCAGGTGATTATCTCCAAAAATATCCAGAGAGAACCTACGAGTTCAGTAAAATGATGCGGGAATGGGGTGAAAGATTTCAAAACCAAAATAAGTCACCTTTTTGTCGTGTGATTTATGCAGGCGGCGATGATTTTTTGGGTGTCTTTTATGACGTAAAATCAGAAAGAGAACTCAAATCAAACTATTGTGTTAGTCAGTTTTCTAAATTTAAATCTGAGATTTGGAACGAGTCGGGAAAAGAACCAAAACCGATTACTGCTAGCGTTGGTTTTGTTTGGGCTGCACCTGGTATCCCGCAACGCGATGTATTGCAACATTGCCGGGAAGCAGAGAAATCTGCCAAAAATAATGGGCGCGATCGCATTGCCTTTCGTGTTCTGTTTAACAACGGGAATCACTTAGAATGGGTTTGCCCTTGGTGGCTTTTAGAAGCAGGGCTGCTTTCGAGTTATAGCGATCGCGAAGGCAAACAAAACTGGACGCATATATACAATGATGTCGCGGTTCTGGAATCACGCCATGCTTTCAACAAAGAAAGCACCAAAATAGCGTTAGGGCTGTTGGAGATTTATTTTCCAACGCAGATGTCCATCATACAACAACAGGACAACAGGTGGAATATTTATGATGCAGACAAAAAACTCATCAAAACAGGAATATTAGGCGATCGCCAGAATTACTACACAGATGACACCACAGAAATAGATATTACCAAAGTCAATAAAGCACTCAACGATTGGATTATTAACCTTGCTAAAGTGGGATTTCACCTATGTCAACAGTAGAAACGTCGAGTTCTGCCCCACAATCAGAACAGTCTCATCGTCCGCCATTCAAATATTTGATAATCATTGAACCTCTGGGACTTCTCTACGGTAGTGCCGGAAAATTCCTCTCACCAGAAAATTTAGTGGGGCGTTCTGGCAGTTATTTTCCTCCCAGTACTGCAACTTTATCAGGTTTATTCGCAGCCTCCTACAAAGATGCAGAAATTCGTGATTTACTTTTGGCTGGCCCTTTCTGGGGAATAATAGATGAGTTGAAGCCAACTGAACAAAACTTTTATGTTCCCACTCCACGTAACTATTTAGTTAAAGATGGCAAAATCAAGTGCCAACTAACTTGGAAAAAATATTTAGATCGGGAGGAGAAAGAATCTTACGGTTGGCGAGATGGAGATCAGGAACCTCCGAATGACAAATTTGAGAGTAACACTTGGTTAGCCATCAATCAGTGGGATGAAGCCAAAGAAGTTAAAAAAAATCCTTGGAAGTTTTTACCCCACTTACATCCCCGTTTGGAATTAGATGAACGGCGTGTTGTGAGACAGAATGAGAACCAAGAAGCACCCCAGGGAAGCTTATTTCTAGAGAACTCCGTGCAGATGGAACCCGGTAGTTGCTTGGTTTATCTTTCTAACACCAAACTTGAGTCTGGTTGGTATCGCTTTGGTGGTGAGGGACACATGGTGGATGTCAGCTGTCAAGAACTAGCTCAAAATGTCACCACTTTACTCACTCGCACGATTGCAAAGAGTTTTGCCCTAATTACCCCGGCGATTTGGGGTTCTAATCGTCTATCCTATCGAGAGCCTGTTTATTTACAAAAAGGCGATAAGGAGAAATACTCTCAACCCGATCCAGAAAGCAATGAGCGAAAAGTTTGGTCGTTAGCAGCCCTTCTAACTGAGCGCCCCATACCCTTTCGTTACCGCTTGGGAAATCGTGAAAATCAGCAATCGCAAGCACAACAGCAGGAAACTGACAAGAAACAGCATTCTCAAACACCAAAACTCCTGTCTCGTGGACGTTATGCCGTTCCTGCGGGTAGTGTCTACGTTGTCACAGAAGCAATAAATCAATCTTGGCAAGAATGGCCTGATGAGTGGTTTCCCAAAGAAGGCCCATCCCTCAAACGCTGGGGATGCGGACTAGCGCTACCGTTACCTAGTGCGATCGCCTAATCTCCTCTGTGTCTCTGCGTGAACTTTCATATCAATATCAATCATGGAGTAGTGTAAATGTATCAAAAAGCCTACGGCATCATCGAAACTCAGGCTCCTTTGCATATAGGTGCAAGTGCAGGAGAAGAAACTGGCAATCTTAACTTAATCTTCCGTGACCAGTTTACCCTGACTGGGATTATTCCTGGTAGCTCAATTCGTGGTCGGTTTCGTGCAGATATGCGTCTAGAAGAAAAAGCTCAAGCAAAAAATGGTAATGAATCTGAACAAGATGATGAGCAAGAAACTCAAGAAAAACTTAGTTTAGTTGAATATTGGTATGGAAAAGATGCAAAACCAGGAAAAGCTGATAGCACAAGTGAAGGTCTGGTCAAAATAGAATATGCTTCTCTTCTTTGGCTTCCTATTTATTGTCCAGGTCAGCCTGTTGTTCTGGTAACTTGCCCTGCTTTACTCAAAAGATATCAAAAGTTAGCTGGAAAACCCATACAGAAAATTGAACCTTATAGCTATTATGTACCTCGTGGTATTAAAAAGCCTGAACGTCCTGCTTTGTTTTTTAACTTAGGTTGTTTACCTTTGAAAAAAGAAGAAGCCAAATTGGAAGAATATACTAAAGAAATTGAATCTATTCAAGAGTATTTGGTATTTGTGGTCAAAGATACCGAAATGGCAACCATTCATGATATGGGACTCTATCGTCAAAGTCGGGTAGCCCTAAAACCAGATGAAAAAACTGTCGCAGGAACATCATTTTTTAACGTAGAAGCACTTCCAGAAGGAAGTATTTTAGTTTTTCCCATAGCTTTGCGAACTAGCACTACAGATAGTAATCCTTGGGATAAATTTGTCAACGATTCCCAAATGAATTCGAGCAAAGAGCTTTATTTTGGAGGATTAGAATCTGTAGGTTTTGGTCGTACTAATGTCATTTTAAATAAAACAACAGAAACGCCCTCAAAGGAGCAAAAAGCATGACTCAAGCAGAATCAAATCAACCTCAAGAATTAAAGGAATGGCAGTCTTATAATTTAGACCACTATGCTCAAAAGCTGGTCAGTGATTTTCGAGACAAAAAAAATGTCTTAAATGAATCACATAGAATGCGAATGACTGTTGCATATGGACTAGAGCGCTTTTGGGGGGAACATTTACGCTTTGAACGAGAAAGCAAGCAAGAAATTAAAGAGAAGGGAAAATATTGGAAAAAAGTTTGGGATACTTTGGCTAACGATATACTCAAGCCAATAGGAATTAGCTTGCCAAATGAAAAGCTGACATTTGAGGATACTAAGAAAATTCAAGAAATGACCGATAGGATTTGGAAAATGACACAAGAAGACAGAACTATAGTTTTAATGGTACTAACTCAGTTTTGTGATTCTTTAGTTTGGTGGACTCAGAGATATAAAAAGAAAGATGAGAATTGAATAATTAGGAACTAAAAAATATGAGTTTTGCTAAAGCATTTCAAAGAGCATCGCAAAAGCAGGGACAAAATATGGAAGTACCGGAAATAATCGAAACCGATCCACAACTCGTTCCTCACATGTATCGCGCTCAAGTACAACCTCGGTGTAGCTTGCAGTTTGCAGGCGATCGCACTCATCGAGATATATGGATCGAACAGTGGGTAAATCCAAGAGAAGAGGACGGAAAACCTACTTATCAATACCCAGAAACCCAAAATGTTTTAGAAGAAGGCTATTTTTGCCGCTTTCGTGTCAAATTTCCTTATAGATTGTTTAGTAATTGCGGACAGGATAGCATTTTTCGTCCCATGCTAGGTAAAAATGGAATTCCTTTTATTCCCGGTAGCGGGGTAAAAGGAGTTTTTCTGCGGTACTGTAAAAAGAGCGATCGCGCTCTAGCTATTAGATACTGTGGAGATAAAGAACCTCTAACTCAAGGCATTTTGCGGTTTCATGGAGCATATCCTGTAGGAGATTGGGCTGGTACTGCGGTTAAAGAAGATAAAAATTACTATCGCATAGTAGACGTAGTACATCCTCAAGAAAAAAGACAAATTGGGATAGAGGAAAAATCTACTAGCGCTTTCGCTTTGATTAGTTTCTACCAACCAGAGTTAGTTTTTGAAATTAGTAGCACTGAATTACTATCTCAAGAAGAATGGAGAAACATATCAGGAAAGTTAAGGAGTGCTTTGGTGCAAGGTTTAGGAGGAAAAACTAGCACTGGCTACGGTCTACCTTTTATTACTAAGAACCAATATGATATAAATTTATCTTTACATGGAATGGGAATAACGCCAGTTTTGCTGTCAGGAGAACCAGAATTTCGCCCCAATGTTTTTAAAGCAACTTTAAGAGGTCATGCTAAACGTCTTTTAGGAGGATGTTGTCAAAATCAGCAAGATGATAAGCGAGTAGAGAGACAAATTGGCGAACTATTTGGTAACACTCAAGCCCCTGGGAAAGTAGAGATTTATTGGGAGTTGCGAAACCCTTCATCAAACATAAGTTGGGAATCTACTTATAATATACAAGGCCATCTACATGTTAGTGCACCTAATGGTGATGTGAAATTTCTTAAGTATTTGATTAAGTTTGCTTACACAATGGGTGGCTTTGGTAAATCTTGGCGCAGAGTGTGGCATAAGGATTTTTATCATCAAAATCCCCGTTATGATAAGTTAATTGGCTGTCATTGGGAATGCCAAGATTCAGGCTGGAAAAATGATATTTCTGAGTGGGTAAATGATATCAGAACCCCAGAACAGCTAGAGACGTTTCTCAAAGATTTAGAGAATGTATGCAAGCATTATTTTCAGGTTAAAGAACCTCAATCTTTAAACTGGCGAGAAGCTTGGCATAAAAAACGTATTACTGTTTACAGTAAAATTGTTAATCAATCTCAAGCTATTGGATTGTTTCATAATCAGATTTATAAACAAACTCAAGCTATTGGTGGAAGAAAAACAATAACAAGACGAAAAAATGACAGAGAGGAAGAAGCAGAAGTTTTAGTAGTTAGTTCTGTTTGGCATCGAATGTTACCAATTGGCGATCAAGGCGATAAATATTTAGAAATTGTCACGGTGTTTCATGGCGATCGCACACCTAATTCACCTTGGCAGCACCGAACTGAAGGAAACCAACTTAAACCCTTTATTACAAGCTTAGAGGAGGCACAATTAAATTTCACTTGGGGAAAAGACTTTAACACTTAAGAATGCCTTCTACTTCGGAAATCTCTGTTTCCAATGCTATGTGATACTTCAATTGTCATTAAAAGAAGCCATTACATAGCAATTTGGAGCAGAGATGATGAATAAATTCAACAAAACAACCATCACTTCACAAGCAGCAGAGTCGGGAATCTTAAACTTTCATCCCTCTCTAGTCCAAATTTTAGTTGAAAATTTCCTCTTGCATCTGCTGCTAATTCTTCTATTTTGGACAATTCTACCTCTGCCTTATTTTTATTGGAAATATATTCAGATTCGCTCCACCAGTTATATTTTAACTACTCAAAGGTTAATTAGCAAATCTGGTGTTTTTTGGAAGGAAATCAATTTTATTGAGCTTTATCGAGTGCTGGATATTCAGGTAGCAAGAGGGCCGCTATACCAGTTGTTAGATTTTGGGAGAACCTGCTTAGGTAGGAAACCGCTTTTATTAGGAGATATTCGGGTATTCTCTAGTGATTATTCTCATGCAAAACTTTTTCTCTATACTATTCCTAACGCTCTCGGAGTTGCTGAAAAGATTAGAAAAGCCTTCAATGATGATAAAAATATCAAACGAGTCATGCGTCGAGATTAAAATAATTCGTAGTTCGTAATGGGCTACGCCCCGCTAACGTAATTCGTAATGATGCTATCTAGGAGACACTTTTGCTAGCAATATCCCCTGAGAGAAACCTGACTTTTCACGTCATGTGGAAAAGCCTACGAAAAACCTCCTTTCCGACGGCGGGAAGGGGGAAATTTCAAAGTCTCTCTCCTTTTAGGCTACGGTGTACACACAAGTCTGAAATGGCTGATTAACCAAGGTTTTACCCCTCCCTAACCCTCCCCTTGTAAAGGGGAGGGAACTGGATTTCTTTTTCCCCCCTTTCCAAGGGGGGATTAAGGGGGGTAAATCCGACTTGTGTATACACCATAGCCTTTTAGGAGAGAGATTTAGAGAGAGGTTTTCCAGATACCGTGAAAAGTCAGAAGAGAGAGACGGATTTGCTACCGCTAGTCTACAGAATACGCAACTGAATGCTGACTCCTGAATTATGTTTGGATAAACAATGTTTGAATAGGAGAAAATTATGCCAAGTGATACATCTTTCGGTTTTAATTTTAATTCAAGTAATGAATCTACCACTGAAGAAAGCTTAGAGCGGATCGAGGAGCAATGCGATCGCCAAACTGAAAATTACCTTTGGGGTGCATATAAAGTTGAAAATGTAGACTGTCCCGAACCGGATTCAAGTGATGAAGAATTAGATCCAGATGATGATTTTGATGATGAGGATGATTTTGATGACTTCTGAATTCTGGCTTCTGACTCCTGAATTCTGTTTTGATAAAATATCTCTTATCTTCACCCTACTTCTCAAAATATCATGCGTCAAGTTATTATTTCTACCATTGGTACTAGTTTATTAACCAATCAAATCAACCGAGCTAATCCTGACGAAAAAGATTGGTATTCGCGCTTGCGAGATACAGCAAATCTGAATGAAGAGAAAACACCAGAGGATGTCAAGCAGATTATTGCAATTCTCAAACAAAGAGCCGACGAACAACTTTTAGGTGCTAAAATTTCCCAGATTCGTCGTGCTAGTGCAGAGTTGAATGGAATTTATGGCATTTATCAAGATAATTTAAGTCAGGGAAAAGAAGATATTCACTTTCTCATTGTTACTGATACAGCCCAAGGTAAAACTACTGCTAAAATTGTTGAGGATTTTCTCAGAAAACAAGGATTAAATAATACTAGTACCTTTGCTCCTAGTGGGCTTTCTACTGCTAGTACTGAAGCTTTTTCTCTGGGAATTGATGCGTTAATTGTTTGGTTAGAAAATACGATACCACAATTGAAACGGGAGAAATACAAAATTTATTTTAATTTGGTGGGTAGTTTCAAGAGTTTACAAGGTTATCTCAATACTATTGGGATGTTTTATGCTGATGAAATAATTTATATCTTTGAAGGTGAAAAATCTGATTTAATTACGATTCCGCGCTTACCTATAGCTGTAGATGTTTCGTTAATGAAACCTTATGCACGTCAACTAGCATTATTAGATGCTGGCGCTGGACTTTCTGCAAGTGAAACACTCAGAATTCCCGAAGCTATGCTTGCAGAAGTTGATGAGAAAATGACACTTTCGACTTGGGGACAGTTAATCTGGAATCAGTGTAAAGATGATTTGCTCTCCGAAGATTTACTTTCTTTCTTCAATTTAGAATATCAAGATTCCTTTGAAGCTGATTACAAAAAGGTAAAGGAGAAGCAAGCAAGGGTAAAGTTACAAGAGACTTTAGCTAAAGTTTCTTATCTCTTAGAAGATTCTGATGGTGATACTGCTATTCTCAAAAAGCATGGGGGATTCCAGTATGACAAGTATACTAATATGGGAGATATTGACCACTTTCGCGTGACTCAAGGAGTACGGGTTAGTTGTCGTTCTTCTCAAGGAAAATTAATTCTATATCACTATGGTAAAGAGGAGGAAGTTAATAAAAATCCTTAAATAAGGGAACGATTCGTAATTGTTGTTTTGTTAAATATTTCCTTTTTATTAAAAATGACCTCCTGTTCCAAGTTACGGATACAGGAGGTTTTTAATTGTTTCCAACTAATCCGATTTAACCCAATCGGTAGGGTCGTTACGGAATCTTGTACTTCCGCAGTTGAATGGACTAGGGTTTTCAACTAATCCGATTTAACCCAATCGGTAGGGATATGTGCAAGGACTAGTCTTCGTAGTATTGCTCCTATTATTTGTTTTCAACTAATCCGATTTAACCCAATCGGTAGGGATCAAAGCAATTGATATGCAAATTGCTGAATTAAATGGTTTTCAACTAATCCGATTTAACCCAATCGGTAGGGCCTACTTTTTGTAGCTTTTCAACGAAAACTTCTAAGTATTCAAAAAATCCCATTAAAAACAAAAAGTAGACTCAGAAAGAACTGTCTCAAAACCAAGCACAACTTCATGTTTTCAACTAATCCGATTTAACCCAATCGGTAGGGCCTTTGTTAGAGCAAGGACAAGTCACTTATCCAAGTTTTCAACTAATCCGATTTAACCCAATCGGTAGGGAGTTCGTCTAGGAGCCTTTACCCAGTAAGGGTTTGGGCCGCCAAATCGACGCATCTCTAAAAATATTGTACATCCTCCCGAAAAATTTGGTGTATGACATACCTCAAACCCGCTCCCTGTAAGCAATCGACGCATCTCAACGAAAAAGATAGGGTTTGGGCGATTCGCCGAGATGCGTCGATGAGCTGATACAAAACTCCTACAATT
The DNA here is from genome assembly GCA_964252435.1 of uncultured Nostoc sp. Classification (GTDB taxonomy): domain Bacteria; phylum Cyanobacteriota; class Cyanobacteriia; order Cyanobacteriales; family Nostocaceae; genus Nostoc. Next base: position 11,427 of record CAXUOL010000010.1, on the reverse strand, counting down.
TGCCTCAAACCTATATACAACAATACTTTTACTGAAATTGAGTAAAATATTCACCGATCGCCATCATCTGTAAACTTAAATAGTAAGTATAAATATAGACTTCGCTAAAATATTACTTAGTTTGTCCCTCTGCGAAACTGCTGCTTGAGAGTAATTTCAATGGGGTTGAGAGAATAACCACTAAGTTGTCCATTTTTAGATTCAGCCGGGGTGTATTGTAAGGGACTTTGTACAGACAACGAAGCAAGTACCATTCCCACACTACCTTGGGCAGTCATGCCAGTAAAATCAGCGATCGCATCTTCTATTGTCCATCCTGGGGGGAGATTTTTGTAGATTTTTTTCACAACTTGATAGAACTCTAGAGGATCGTAGATATCGTTAACCACAATTGGTTCGGCGATTTTTAAGTTAGGAAAATCCTGCTTTAACTTTTTGGCTAAATTAAGAGACTGAGAAGAACAAATTAACCAACAATATTTTAGTTCTGGCAGATGATATTCTATTGCTTTCTTACAAGGTTCATCCCGACTGACTAATAATATTAGTCCTTTGTGTTTTTTGGGAGGCAATTTACCTAAATCGATTTCAGGCGATCGTATTTTACTTAACGACTTAGCCAAAAACCACACTGAAAACATAAAAATCAATACAGAACCGAAAGCAATTCCCACAGCAGCAGTTGTGGTAGTGCCAAAAATATTAAACAATATTTGGGTGAGAGCATTCCCCAAAACAGATAAAAAAATCGTGCCGATAATAAAGGGAACGAGGGTTTCCGGGTTAAAAAATATCTTAGCAGCTTGAAAAAAGTAGTTTTTCATAGGTATTGGATGTTGGGAATTGGGCGTTAGGAGTGCTGTTAGCGGTAGCGGGGCGTTTAGCCCGTGCTGAGTTAGGAGTAGAGACGCGATTAATCGCGTCTGTACAAGAGTTAGGAGTTTTGTTTATCTCCCTCATCTCCCTCATCCCCCCTGCCCCTCTACTGGCCAGCCGCGGTCTTCTTGCCAAATGCGAAAGGCAGCTTGATAGTTAGCACGCGCTTGACTAATCCGTTCTTCGCATTGCTGTTTGAGGCTATTATATCTGTCTGTAATTAATTGAACTTCGTCATTGTAGATTGCTTCTCGTTTCCTGGTTTCTTGCTCTCGATATTTTTGAATTTTATCCCGTACCACATAATCTGGGCCGATTAAACTGATAGCCAATTCAGGCGGTTCGGCAGTTTGAATTTCTTGTACCTCTTCTTGCAACTGAAGCATTCGTTGATGAATATGCCTTTTTTTTTGTTGTTCTAATTCTTGTTGACGGGACACAAAAAAATCTATCTCACTTTGAGAGTCAACCATGCTAAAGTTCTTCAGAGGATTGTAGGGGTCATTTTCGGAAATCCACTTGAGACGAGCATCAATAATCTGTTCTTTGTAGTCTCGTTCATCAGGAATTATTTCCAGTGTGAGTACAGATTCTAGGCTGATTTTTTCAGGATGATTCTTGAATTGTTTCATAATATTTTTCTACTAGTTCGTCGTAAGCTTCTGGTAGTTCTACCTTCTCAGCATGGTGGTTAGCGATCGCCCAAAGCAAAGCCACAGGAAATAAGCTCACCATTGAAGCAATAAAAACACCAGCCGAGGCAATCATATAAAAGGCAACACCTGCTTCAATAATACTAAGAGAAATACTAATAATGAGTGCCTCTTTCTCAGGTTTACTATCATGAATTCCCTCTATTTCATTAAGCCTTTCACTTTGACTTTGAGTATATACGTCTTCAAGGGTTTCCTCAAACTGATTAAAATTCTCTTCCAGCATAAATCTCCTTATTTTTTGTTATCTAAAATGGCTTTGCGAGTATTTTGCGTGCTGTTTTTCAGCTTAATTCCTGTTAACACTTTAGTTGCATTACTATGAGCATAAAAACTGGCTAATCCGCCGCCTAACAAACCTGCCGATATTGCCCAAGGGCCTCTTCCTGCCTGTTTTGCAAGTAATTGAGGGGCTACAGCAAAAGTCAAAGACCCTCCTAAAATGACAATAAATTGGGTAATCTGTCGGTGATTTCGTGATAAACGGCGAGAGCGCACAGCATCATATTTAGCAATTTGCGAATTGGCTAAATTATATTTGGCATATTCTTTAATTGCTGCTATGATATCTGCTCTATCATAGTCTGGCATTCTGGACAAAATTCTTGCTGGAATTTTCAGCCAACGCTCAAGTCTATCTTTGCGTTTTGATGGGATTTCTTGTATCATTTCTCTGTTCCTACAACTACTAAAATCATCTTAATCACTACTAGGAAAGGTCTATTTCCGCACGATTTGGAATAGCCAATCGAGACAAGCTTGACCGTCAGAATAGGTACAAATTTGAGTATTTTTAACCGAACTAAGCTCGTGGCTTAATTGGTTCTGTAAATCGACATCCGGGCCAATAATCGCTACTGCACCACCTTTGTGGATAATGGCCTCAATCTTTGATTTAATCACAGTAAAATCTTGTTGTTGGTGATTGACAAGTTCAGCAGCTTGAATAACGACTACCGCCGCCACAGGCCGAGTATTACCTTGGTTTTGTTGATGCCCAATCTCCGTTTCTAAACGAGAAAGTGCGTCAACTAACGATGTTCCTGGAATTCGACCAATTCCCGATGGTTGCATGGTAATCTGTTTGCATTGGTTTTGTATGGAAAGGCGATCGCGCTCTTGAAACTCCTGATTGTTCAATATTTTTACCCGATCTGCAAACTTCCCTAAAATACGGATATCACCCTCCACTAAATGCTCAACATATTGGCGACAAAGCGCCTCTAGGGAAGTTTGGTAAGGTTGGTTTGACCTACTTACATCCATGAACAACGCACTATTCACCCGATGGGTTAACCCGTCCATAAGCAGAGGAACTCCAATCAGCAACGCACTACCACCAGCGCAAAACCAAGCTAACGGAGATTTCCAGAAAGGTGGTTCTTGTTGTATCTGCTCAAGAGAGACAGTAGAACGTTCTTTTAACTGTTTACGCAAAGAGTTTTTCATAATCGCTGTCTCCTAAATTTTGAGAATTCTGAATTATTCTTCAACTTTGACATCCTCTAGGAAACAGGAATTTCCATGCTCATAGGTGTCAACTTAACGTAAAAGTTATGTCCCACAAGGAACTTCAGTTTCTTGCTAATCACAAAAGTCATCTTCAGATTGACTAAATATACTTAAAAATCTTTAGTCTACTTCAGTAGACTTTAGTTATTAGCCTTGAACTTTAGTTCAAGGCGGGTGACTCGATTTGTCCTTATTCAAAAGCTTCTAATTGCTTAACAATTCGTCTTAATTCTTCTACAAGCCTGGAATCTGTCAATGTTTGCGCCACTGCTATAACTGAGCGATAAAACCAAAGAGTTCTCTGGCGTTGTTCTTTATTCCAAGCTTTCTCTCCATAGAGATACCATTCAGTTAAATTTGAGCGTGCATTGTGTACTTTGTCAGCGAGTGCTACCCTGAGAACTTCTGGTGAACCCTGAGAAATGTTTTCCAGATATTTTTGTTTACGTTCTTTCCAGGAGGGTTGAGGAACAACATCGCAAATTTCTCACAAACAATAAAAAATCAATTCACATCGCTTGATGTAAGACATTTTTTGATACATCATAAATTTCAATTGATGATGCTAAACAAAGTAAGTGCAAAATAGCAAGTGCCAAGCTAAAACAGCTACTAGGATTTTTGCTTATACCGAGATAAGAACACTCTGTTCATAAAATTAAGCATCCAAAACAAGGCTTGAATCAAACCAAGCCAGAAATATTATTAGAGAGAAGGTGAAATGCTGCTTGATTCGCAATTAAGCAGTATTTGGGAGCATTTTTAAGCGTCTGTAAGCAGCAGCAAAGATATGTTTTACAGGACTTGAGCTAGTAATCGCAATTAAAATTCGCCGTGAGCTTATAGTAATTAAGGCTCCTAACTTCAATAATTTTGTCCGAATAGTTCCAACTTGAGAATTTTTTAATTCGGTTTTGGCTAAACATTGTGACCGCAATGCATTCATCAAAACGTAAGCAAGGGAAGAAAACCATAAACGTAGCTGATTTCCCGCAAATGTATGAGTACTGGTTCTATCACTAAAAAGCTCCAGTTGTTGTTCCTTAAAGCGATTTTCCATCTCCCCTCGCTGACAATATTTTTGTCTGTATAGTTGACCAGGAGGTACTTTATTGGTAGGAAGACTTGTAACAACAAAACGAATATTAGTTCCCTTGATTCCATACTCAACCTTACAAACAACACGACGACTACGACTCCAAGATTCACGGGTCTGATAGTCTAACGACTTATGCCAAATTGAGTTATCAATCAGGTCACAAGCAAGTTCGCAAAGTTGTTCATTTGGTTTAAACACAGTTTCTAAGAATGAAACTACTGTTGATAATTTCTGCTCAAACTCAATCTTTGCTCTATCTTGAATCGTCGTGGTCATTTGAATTAAACGACTATTTCGCGCCAATCCAAAAACGTAGTCAACTCCAGTTTGCGACTCACACCATGTCATGATATCGTCTCTGGAATAGGCACTATCTCCACGTACTAAAATCTCAACATTCTTCCATTGAAGACGTATTTGTTTAATCACTCTCTGTAGTTCTGATAATGCCCCGGCTGCTGGGTCTACATTTGAAGGTCTAAGTTTAGCTGCTAACAAATGTTTTCCACAGAAAATATAAAGTGGAGCATAACAGTATCCTCCGTAATAAGTATTGAAGAAAACTTGCTCCTGATTACCGTGTACTAAATCATCGGTTACATCTAAATCTAAAATAATTTTTCGTGGTTCTTTTGAGTAAGATTTTAAAAATATACTTACAAATAGGCTTTCAATTTCTGCTGGAGAATGCCCAATTTTATGGTAACGACTATCTGCTCCTTGTTCTACATCTTCAGGGCAATGTTCCAGCCTATTTAATGTACTCTTACCTGCTAATGTTCCAGACTCATGCTCTACTCCAATTCTTTTTCCTAGTGCTAGAGCAAACATCGGATCATGACGTAATTCTTCATGGTCATTTAAGTCTTCGTATCCCATGACCAACCCGTAGATTCGTTGTCTAATTAAGTCTTCTATTGAATGGTCAATTCGATTTGGCTTTCGGTAATCTTGGAAACACTGTGCAAACTGTGATGTGATTTGCAGTTTTCTGTCTATTTCAGCAATTAAGCTTAAACCTGCATCAGATGTTACTTGTCCACCCTGAAAATTAACTACGACTGGAACTGATTTTGGCTGTTCAAATCTGAACTGTTTTGGTATACGATCTGTCGAAGCTGGGGTCATGCTCTATAACTGCTGAAATGCTTACTATATATACATTTTCGCAGTTTTTGTTCCCGTTTTTTCAGATTTGGTGAGAAATCCGGGAACATCAGATTCGGTGCAACTTTCAACAATATCTGCTACTTTGTCACCAAACTTTTGACGAATAATTTCACCAGTTCTTCTCCCTCCCTGATCTTCTATGGCATCATGTAGTAAGGCTGCGATCGCTTCATCTTCACTTCCCCCATCTTCTATAACCAATGCAGTAACACTGAGCAAATGACTAACGTAAGGAACACCGCAGTAAGTTGTTGCAGTAAATCGATATTTTCTTTGGCCTTCTCTCGTTCTTCTGCTTTTTGTTGCTTTTTCATAGTGATTTGAACTGGAATAGAGAGATAGTTTTATGGGGACAAGCCCCAGTATGGCTTTATACCAACTTAGTGATGCGTTGTCAACAAGCCTTATGGATAGCTTGCCATAACATAAGAACTACTGAAGCGGTAGTTGTTTTTAGTCAGTGTCCAGAACTTGTCCCAGGTGATAAATTTAAGTTAGTACCTAAATCACCTTGTCCTGCGATCGTATTTGGTGGCCCCCCTAATAGTGGTAAAAGTCTTCTTGGTTACACCTTGAAACAAACCCTAGTAAAGATGGGTTGGAACAATAAGGTTTATTTGCATCGAACAACATGGGATGGCGAAGGAGATTGGTTTGCTCAGATGATGCATACAAATCCAGAACTAGCCAATGAACTATCAGAAATTGCTGGACGCCGCAAAAAGCCTGAGAATACAGCAGAATATTTCTCTCAGCAAGCTGAAGTAATCAAAGAAATTTGCAGATATACAGATTTAGTGTTAATTGATCTAGGCGGTATGCCCAGAGAAGCTGATAAAATCTTGTTGCCTAGTTGTAGTCACTACATTATTATTAGTAACTCTTTAGAGGCTGTGGCAGAATGGCATAAATTCTTCAAAATACTAAACACTAACACTCAAGAGTAATTAATTCCTTTAACAGTAATCCACAGTGTTAAAGAGAACAACTTAAAAATCCTCAATAGAGAACCATACTTAGAAATGATTGTAGGGACTTGGCGTTATGGTGAAACTGAAACTGTACCGCAAGAATTACTAGAAGAGGTGATGAAATTAATTAGAGAATAAAATCTATCTCTTCTCAATACGGTTCGGTTAAGATTTTTTGATGGAAATTATAGATCACAAAGATGGGATAAATCGCCATTGTAGAGACGGCGATTTATCGCGTCTCTTGCCTTAACCGAACAGTGCTGATGAGCAAAAATAACAATCAGGAGTTTCTAAATGCTCTATATTTGTTTTATGCCAAACAGAACCAGGAAACTCATAAATCCAGTCAATTCCAGCATCTAAATTTAGAAAACCACTCACCATCCCGTGAATTATTCCAACGCCTGTACTAGCACAAATGCTATTTAACCAAAAAACAGAGGGGTCATTGATACCTTCTAAATAACCGCCACTAGCAGCGATTTGGTTAATCTCAATAGGTGCAGATTCTAAAGCTGCTCTTTGCAAATTAATAATGTTCCCACACATCAAACACCAGCCACCTCCCAAAGGTGGAACAGTCACACGACAATACATCCGTGGTGTATTATCAGATTTATTAACATCTATATGAGTACCAAGACAAACTAAGGGACGCATATATTCCAAGGCTATTTCTTGGGCGACTTGGCGAGAAAGATGATTGTCTGTAGCCACAACAATTAAATCGGAAGAAGCAATTTCTTGTTGAGCTAATTCATGTTCAATTGATGTTGGTATGGCTTTTACACAAGAACCTGTTTGATAGATTTTCTTAATTAAGTATTTCACATAATCCACTTTATACCATCGTTGGTCAGCCATTTCTTGTGTAGCTCCAGGCATTCGATTCAGGTTAACTGTTTCTAAACGATCTGGGTCGATTAATAGCCAGTTTTTCACGCCTAAACGACCTAATAATTCAGCAAAAATTGAACCAATACCACCGCAGCCTATGAGAGTAACTTTGAGTTCATTAAGCTGCTTTTGACAAGTATTACCAAATATCTTCTGCCGCACAAACATTGACTCTATATTGTTTGGTAGGTTTGGATTATTCAATAATTCTCTATTTTCCGAAAGCTCTAACCATGATTGATGGCATTTAATGCTCTGATAGCTTTCTCCTTTCCTATCCCAAATCCGAAATTGAGATTGTTGTAACAACTCATCAAATACTCCAGAAATCAAACGAGGTTTTTTAGGAAAACTCGACGCAATAAATCGAGAATATTCCGATTCATAACGGTCATCAACACAGGAAAAATCAGGACTCATATCACCAGCATGGGTATGTATATGTACCACATGTAATCCCTTATTTAGGTAATTTTTGAGCAGATACCAGTGAAACTTTTGTGTTAACACTAATCCACTTGCAGATTGACCTTCGTAACAATCAGGTAAAGGAACAACCCAAGCTTTGGGAATATAGCGAATTTTATTTTTTGATATCTGCTGACGTTTGCAGAAAAAGAAACCAATAACTTCTTCATTCATAGTCCGAGACTTGATAATTGATTGGCGAAACTGCTGCCACATTTGTGGGGGTATATGTAGAGAAATTTCTGGTGCTAGCTTCTGAGTTTTCATGTTATTTTTACCCTCAATGAGTGATGTTTAATTCCAAATTAACTGAGTCAACTTAAATATCAAACCTCACCCTATCTCCGGCTTCCCTCTCCTTACTAAGCAGAGGGTGTACACACATCTTGGTAATGAAGCCCAAATCCTAGATTTACCCCCCTTAATCCCCCCTTGTAAAGGGGGGAAATATCCGGTTCTCCCCCTTGCCAAGGGGGAGTTAGAGGGGGTCAGAAGGACTTGTTTGTATACGGTAGCCTTACTAAAAAGAGGGATTGAGGGTGAGGTTATTATCTGATATTTAATTACACTCCACTACTTAGTTATTAATTGAGAAAGAATGACAAATGACAAATGACAAATGACAAATGACAAATAACAAATTATTCATCGCTGTTAATTGCGTGACGTGCAGTGATAAATAATGTAGCTAGATTATGTCCTTTATCAACCTGATTGCTGGGTTTCCAAGAATTGAGCCAAACCTCTCGATTAAATCCTCCACCCAGTCCAACGCAATACCAGTACCATCCTTCATCGCTTAAAAATGGCGCTCCATAGTAGCTTTGTCTGGTAAAGTGATGGTCTCCTTCTCCTGTCGTATTCCAAGGGTAATTAAGATAGCAACCAATCGGGGGAAGTCTGGGATAATCTAGTGGTAACAAAAACAAAACATCACTATTAGAAACAGTGAATTTTTTTGACGATAACGGCATCCCTTTAACTAAAATAGCTGTGTATTTCATACTGCCAATAGTCTTGCTACCAACAATAATATTCTTGGCAACCTTTTCTAAAATGTTGAGTTCTTCTAGCAATCTTGCAGTTGCTTTAAACCCGGATTTTTCTTGATTAATTGTCACTGTCATATTTCACCACCATTAATACTAATTTGAAACAAAATCAAAAATCTAAAATTTCAAATCCCAAATTATAGAGCCTTTAACAATTTTGGGAACAGTCCATACCTTTGAACCTTCTTTAAGTACTTCTGTATTTTTCAGAGGTCGAGTTCCACCAAACCCTTCTTCCATCACGTCATCATTACCAATTTCTGGTAATCTCTTTCTTAAATCTTCTACTGTGACACCTTCTGGTAAATCAATCAGTTTTCCATTGATAATTGCTCTCATGACATCTCCTCGGTTTATTTACAATTAGTGGATGAATTTCTCAAAACAGAATTCAGGAGTCAGAATTCAGAACTCAGTATGAATTTGAGTCCGACTGGCGGATGTAGCTTGCTTTGACCTGGTAGTATAAATGGCAATACCGTTCAGTTAAGGCTAAAAGTCAATATTTGGTAGGTTGGGTTTCGTTCCTCAACCCAACGTTTGTTAGACTTTGTTGGGTTTCACTTCGTTCAACCCAACCTACATTTCTTCTTAACTGAACCGTATTGGTATAAATGACGTTTTTGTATCCCGACCAAATCGATAATTTGCTGGTCTTTCTTGAATCAGTGAGGATTCAGACCCGGTACTAATTTATTCTGACTCCTGTATTCTGACTTCTGAGTTCTTTTTCATCAGTCAATTTGAGTCTTGCTCTAGTTTGATAGACTCTGCATATTTCTTAGGTTTAATCTCGTGGTTTGCAGGTTGATTATTTATCCCAAACCAGAACCATAAGCCGACTAATCCAATAGCAACGCCAATCTTGAGATACAAAAAGTTTTTAGCTTGATTCGATACATTCTGCTCCAACAGATTCAATCTTTTATCTAACTTTTGCAGGTAGACTTTTACAGCGTTTATTTCCTGTAAATATTTCGCATCTTTTTGTTGATTAATAGCTGTGAACTGTGATTCTAAATTTTGGTAACGTTGAATAATGCCTTGCGTTTGCTGTTGGATTGCGTCTATTTGACCTTGTTCTTTCGTGATTAACTTTCCATTAACTGTTTGCATGATTTTCCCATTGGTTGAATTTGAATAAATGACCATAGCGTTTCCTAGCTGAGGCACTTAGTACATTGCTAATAAAATTGGGCAAACCTCTGCGTACCTCTGCGCGACGGCAGTCGCTACAACGGGGGAAACCCCCGCAACGCGCTGCCTCCCCTCTGCGTTTAAAAACATTAATTCTGTACCTCACTTAACTGCGAATCGGTATAACAACTACTTAATCAAAAACATTCGAGTTACCAATTCGGTGAAGATTTTGATTCCCATTTTGGGCGTTAAATTTATCAAATACTTCAATCAAATCAACAACACTATTCGCAGAGTTTTTTAACTCACTACCTAAAGATTGTTCTACAGAGGCAACTTCAACTCGTATCCCCCGTCTTCTGAGTTTCTCTGCTAAATAAGCAAAATCCGAATCTCCCGTTACTAAAACAACAATGTCTGGTTTAACTTCCAAAGCTAATTGGATTGCATCCATAGCCATGACAACATCTATATTGGTTTCGTAATCATCTCCTTTAGCTTTACCTTCCTTTGAAACAACTAAAAAACCGTTACTCCTTGCCCAATAAACGAATTTCTCTTTAGTTTTCCGTTGTTCTTCAAATCGTTCTCTAGCTGGAGGTAAACCGACATAAATCACCATCTCAATTAATTCTCTTCCTTCTTTTGGGTCGGCTAGATAGTCACGGATTTTTGGCCAGTCTATTTTTCTGTTAAAACTTTGTGCTGCTAAGAAGGTATTATCACCATCTGCAAGAATCATGACGCGGCGAGTTATTACCATATATTTCCCTGATTGCTTTTGGGTTTGTGCTTGTATGTCAATTATTAAAACCCATGCTTGGAAAGGGTAATTTCCTCCTCTGTTTTGGGATTTTGAATTCAATCAATACTGTTTGGCTAAGGCAAGAGACGCGATAAATCGCCGTCTCTACAAAGTTATGACGTGATTGGAATAATCGATTTCCATGTATTTGATATTTTGAATTTGTGCAAATTTAACACCACAAAATAAATATATGAAGCTAACTCAAGCAATTTCTCTGACAGCGGGTTTCTCTATTGGGTGCATTATTACTGGTTCGATTATCAAGCAACCTATGCTTAGAAGCCTGGGTGAACTGACTGGAGTTAGTGCTATTTCTCTAGGAGTCATAGTCAAATTAAATTCAGTCAATACAGATAAAGAAAAACAGTTGACTGCTTTTAAACAAGAGAGTATTTTTCTGCAAACTAAATTTGAAAAGACGCAAAACGAGCTAAATAAGCTCGGAAAGAAATTTCAGACTCAGGATACTCGTCAACGTCTACATCTTGCTAAAATTCAAAAATTACAGCATCAACAAAAGGTTGTTTTAGCAACAGTTACTACTTTGGAGCAAAAGTTAGATTTTTATGAAAAAGCTGCTTCTCAAAAACCAGAAAATCTCAAGGTCAACTACAACACAAATTCTGTTTTACCTCTGACACAATCTCAAGAGTCTATGACTCGTGTATATAGGAATCGTATTTGATTTCTGAAAAAGTCTGCGGGATAATACGGATAA